>JAGTAM010000317.1 GCA_023422485.1 Pseudomonadota bacterium
AGCCCGGTATTGCTCCGGCGACGGGTCGAGCGAAAGGCCGGCGGGATCCGAGACGGCGTCGATCGCGCCGATGCCTGGAAGGTGCAGGACAACCGGCACACCCGGGACGGAGATCGGCTCGCACACGTCCGCGAGCGTCGCCCGGCCGGGCGAAAGGGTCGCGATGCGGCAGGCACGGGTCGTGCCGCCGGCGTCAATTCGGGCATCTGCGTCGTAGCGGAACGCGAGGTCGACGCGTGGGTGCTCGAAGCAGACGAGGAAGCAGATGAAGGTCAGCACCATCGCCACCCCGGCCCAGACGAGGTTGAAATAGTCGATATCCGAGATTTCGGCCGGCGCGGTCGGGGCGATGAAGGCCCAAACGATGCTGAAGGCCGAGAGCAAGGACAGACCGCCGAAGGCCGAGGCCATGCGCCAGCGGACCCGCATCTGGGAGCGGTCACCGCCCTTCTCCGTGACCTTGAACGGTCGGCCGAAGGGGCGAACGGCCGCTTGGATCAGCGTCATGGTGACGGCGAGCGCACTGATCGCGTGGGTCACCTCCATGAAGATCGGGAGCGTGCGCGAGCGCGAGACCCAGCCGCTATAAGCCCACAGGGCGAAGAGCGGCGGCGCGCCGTAGCGCAGGAAGGACAGCACGTCGGCCTCGAAGGCCGGCAGGCCGGCAATCCAGTACACTGCCGGGGCCAGCAGCATCAGCACGATGTAGGGCTTGCAGGCCCAGTTCAGCACGCCGTGCAGGAAGTGGATCCGCTGGATCAGGGTATAGCCCGGCCCACGCAGCGGTCCGTCGCGGAGCAGTGCGATCTGAATCGTCCCGAGGCACCAGCGGGTGCGCTGCGTGATGTATTCCGGGAGGCCCTCGGCCGAGAGACCCATGCTCAGTCGCTCGTTCAACCAATGGGTCTCGTAGCCGCGGCGCGACATGCCGAGCGATAGGTTGAGGTCCTCGCAGATCGCCGCATCGGGGAAGCCGCCGATCTCACCGAGGCGGTCGCGGCGCACGATGAATGAGGTGCCGACACAGAAGGCCGCGTTCCAGGCGTCCTTTGCCGGCTGGAACACGTCGAAGAAGATGCGCTGATCGTCGACCCAGCTGTCGGAGGCCGCGAGATTGTGCTGGATCGGATCAGCGTTGAAGAAAAATTGCGGCGATTGCACCACGCCGGTCTTCGGATCATCGAACAGCCCGACCATGCGCTTGAGGATGTCCGGCTGCGGCGCGAAATCCGCATCGAGCACGAGGATCAAGGGCGCGTTGGTCCGCTGTGCGGTGTGGCGCAGGGCGTTGTTGAGATTGCCGGCCTTGGCCCCCTTGTTGTCCGGGCGCGTGATGTAGCGGGCGCCGACCTCCTCGCAATAGACGCGCAGCCACTCGCGGCAGGTATCGTCGCAGACCCAGACAGTCTTGGGTCCGTAATCGATGGCAAGCGACGGCAGGATCGACTTCTCCACGACATCGCGCGGCTCGTTGTAGGTGCAGATGAAGATGTCGACGGCCGGCCAGTCGCCGCTCGCCTCGCGACGCGCCTGGGCTGCGTCGGCCTCCGCGGAGCGGTCCTTGAACCGCAGCAGGATCACGACCGAGAGCAGGGTGTAGACCACCGCCACCATTTCGGCGGCGAAGAACAAATAGGACCAGAGGGCGCCGGCCTCGGCGGTCAGCGGCGGCAGCGTGTCGCTCCAGCGCCAGCGTGCGTAGGTGGCGATGAGCGCGGCCGTCAAACCTCCGAACAGAAGGCGATCGAACGCACGCTCTGGACGCAGCAGGCCGGCGAGAGCGAAAAGCCCGAGCGCGATGCCGAAGGAGAGAGCGAGCACGGAGGCCGCGTCGCCGGGGGAGGGAAACATCATCGGACGCGGCCTCCTGTGAACGGGTTGTGGCCAAGCGCCGCCAGCGCGGCCCATGCCGTCGCGCCGAGATGCGGACGGCGGAAGTAGAAGAAGTCGTCCTGCGTGCTTGTCGGCCCGATCTGCAGGCCGGTCGTCAGCCGAGCCTCGCGGCTCGCGTAGAGCCAGCCCGAGGGCGCGCGCTGACCCGCAAGGGTGTGCAGGAGGGCCTCTGCCGCGGCCTCGTCCCGTACGGAGCGATAGGTCAGTGCTGCCTGAGCTGTCCCCTCGACCCAGAGACCGTCGCGGTCGTCGTTGAAGTCGAACCCGCTTGGCACGCTCAACCGCGCGGTCGCGCAGGACAGAGCGCGCCGCCATGCCCCCGGCGGGTCGGCGACCCCGAGCAGTGGCCAAAGTTGCGTGTCGAGGGCGACGGCCTCGACGCCGCGCATGCGGCCGTCGGCATCGGTTCCCATCCGGAAGCAGCCGGCCTGTCCGTCGAAAGCGGCGTCGAGGAATGCTCGCGCCGAACCTGCCATTGCAAGGTCATCCGGCTTGCCGAGCCGCATCCCGAGAGCGACGATGTCGAGGTTGTGCTCCGTCGAGGCCCAGCCCAGCGGAGCCTGTTCCGGATCGTAGCCGTCGAGCCCGCCGGTGAAGCCGGGCGCATCGTGGCGAGCCGTCCGCGCTCGGATCCAGGCCGCGAGACGGGTCGCTCCTATCCCGAACCGTGGGTCCTGCGTCGCGTCGCGCAGATTGATAAGCGTGAGACCGACCCAGGCGACGTTGCCGGTCGCCGTGCCGGCCTGATAGCGGTCCTCGGACCATCGGTTGTTCGTGGCATCCCACCAGCCTGGAAGCAGGACGGGACGCTCGCGCACAGGTCCGGCGCGATAGGCATTGCGCACTCGGCCATCGTCGAAGGTGCGGTCACCCTCGATTGCCGCGAGGAACGCGTCGCCGATCTGACGAGCGCGCCGCAGGTCACCGCAGGCCGCGAGCGCCGTGGCCGCCAAAGCGTTGTCGTAGGAGAAGGCGGTGCTGCGAAGCGGCAGCGGAACCGATTTCTCGTCCGGCCCGGGCTCGTAGCTCGCGAGGAACACGGGTTCCCCATCGGGCGCCATCCTCTCGACGGCGCCTGACAGAGCGCGGCACAGCTCCCGGCCGAAATCATCGGCCTTGCCAGGGGTCGCCATCCCCAGCGCGAGAGCGAGCGCGGCGGCAACCGCCCTCAGCTGCGTGCCTCCTGCGCCGTGCGACCGGTTCGCTTCGGAGCCTCACTCTGGAACGAGTTCGGGCGCGCTGGCGGGAGGGGCGGCATCGAGATGCGGCGCTCAAGCGTGAAGTCGGCAGGCTGCTGCCCCGTGCTTGAGGGCTGGGTCGGAGTCGGGGCCAATCGATTGGTCGCGGCCTGCTCGCCGGACGAAGTGGACGCGTCGGCCGGCGCCACGGCGGAGTGATCGGACGCTCCGGCCACTGATTGCGTGTCGGATCGCTCCCGACCGACGGCTGCGCTCACCGGAGGCTGTCCGGTATCCGGTTTCACAAGGGTGTTGTGACTGGCCTTTGCGGGACCAGCGACCTCTGCACCTGTGGAGACGACCTGTTTCAGAACGTTGCTTGCGGAAGAGACCATGGCTCGGCTTTGGTCGACGACGGTTTGCGCGAGATCGGGTGCGGCGGCCGCAACCTTCGTCACGAGGCCGCTCGCACCGTCGCCGAGATCGCGCCAGACGACGGAGGTCGACGGCACCCAGCCCGATTCCCGCGTGACCGTCACCCAGCGTCCGACGCCGCAAGCCGCCTCGACGGGGCTGTCGGATGCCGCGGTGCTGGCCGGGAGCGACTCGGGCTTGACCAGGACGTAGAGCTCACGCCGCTCCGTCTGCGGGAACGGCACCGCGTAGGTCGCGTCGACCGTGTCGCTGGTTTTGGGCAGGATCTCGGTCACGATGCCTCGACGAGGCTCGGCGGATCCGCCGGAAATCGTGACCGCGCTTCCGACCTGCAGGTTCTGGCCCTGGCGGTAGGAGAAGATGGCGACGACGAAGCTGCGCTCGCAGTCCACGACGGAGGCGAGGCTGTCGCCGGCTCCGACGTGCCGCCCGGTCGTGGCGTTGACGTTGTAGACAACGCCCTTGGCCGACGCCTTGATCTCGGACGTCGTCAACCGGTCGAGGCGTTGGTTCTCCCGCGTCAGCAAGGTCTGCTGATCGGCCATCGCGGCCTTCAATTCCTTCTCCTCGATCGCGAGGCGCTGCGTGTCGTAGGTGATGGAGAGCTGCTTTTGCGACAGATCGGCGAGGCTGCGCAGCTCGTCGCCCAGGAACAGACCACGAGCCAATCCATCGAGCTGAACCGTCTTCTGATTGAGCTTGGCCTCCGCTGCCTTCTTCTCCTGGATCGCGGCATTGAAGGCTTGCGTCGTCGATTTCACCATGTCGGGGCTCGCCACGTCGCGAGCGACCATGCCGACCTGACGCTCCATCAGCACCCGCTTCTCCTCGCCCGACGCGTTGGCCGAGGCGATCTTGGCCCTAAGCTCCTCGACCTGCGCGCGGAGAACTTGCGTCATCTGCGCGGACTGATCCCGGATCGCCCGGTCCAGCGCAGCGAGGTAAGCCTCGTTCGAGGTTCGCTTGTTCTCGGCGGCCAACGCGCGCTCACGCAGCTCGGAAACCCGCCCGGCAAGCTGGATCGCCGTGGCGCGATCCAGGCGGTCGTTGGTGATCTGGGCCACCAGCGAACCGGGCTCGACGCTGTCCCCGGCAGCGACCGGGATCGCCCCGATTTCACCCGCAATCGGGGCCGTGAGCAGGCTGACCGGGGCGTTGACCACCGCGCGATCGGACTGGTCCGCCACCAGGGGCGGAAGAACCGAGGTACCGATCAGGATCGCCAGAACCGAGGCTAGACCGACGCTCGACACGCGGACGAGCCGGCCATGGCGGTGCTCGGGCGCAGAGGTGAGGGTAGGCTGTGACAAGAGGCCAACTCCAGGCGTGTGGAATGGGTCGCTCTGCGGGCGGCGATCGATCGGATCACCGGCCGTGCGACGCCCCCTGAATTGCTGCGGCGCCGAAAGGGTTGCGAAAATTTTTCGTTAAATTTGAGTTGAACGTAGCTGCGCAAGAATATATTCTTGCATAAACAACTTTCTGACAGCATACTTGCAGATCCAATTCATAGTTGCAATGCACTCGACTAGCGGAAATGTGGCCAAAATGCAGACACATCCGCTCAATTTCTTGCCATCTCGGGTTCTGGATGCGAAGATCGTTTGCAGGATGATACCCTTCGGCTCTTTGCGCGCGGCGAAATAGGCGGTTGTCGCGAGCCCGTGGTGCGGTGAGCCGACCGGACATCAGCAATCGGACCGAGTTCCGCCAGCCAATCACGCGCTCCGTCGTCAGCCGGGTCGACACCGTGAACTTCAGCATCGGCACCGCGATCCGGCGCTCGGTCACACTGCACACCCTGACGCCGGTTATGCTGAGCCCTGTGCCGGCCGACCGGAGCAACCGCTACATCCTCCTGCGCGACGACATCGTCATGATCGACCCGGCTACCTGCGAGATCGGGGACGCGATCTAGGGCTGAGCCAAGTCAGAGACGCAGGCAGAGCGGAACGACCCCGCCCGCGGAGCAGCGGCGTGGTCATTGGGGGTCGACTCGCTGTCGTCCGTGACGTCATCTCCGGCCCGGTCGGGGCGTGGCATGACCGGCGCACCCTCGACCGGGCGAGCGGCAACGGGGGCGATCGAGTGCGAGACTGGGTCCAAGGGTATCGCGGCCGCCCCGGAGACGACCGGCCCCGCCATGCTCCGCGGATCTAAGGATCGGCGCGGGTCTTGGACCCAAGGTCAAGGAAGGGTTATTTAAGGTATATTTCCAGACCCGGACAGCTCCGACAAAACGTTTTTCGAATGCAGTCCGTTCCGTTCGAGCAAGTTCGTTGCTCAAAGAGTTCGCGCACGCCAATTTCTCGTCGCTCGTACATCTCACGTCCTGCGTCAACAGACGCCGCGGAACGGTTTATGCCTTCAGAACGTCTTTCGTGACCTGTCCTCGCGCCCTGCGGCGCATCGGTCCGAGAGCATGCTCGCCACCACTCACCTCGCCCTCATCAACGTCTTCACCGGCGACATCCAGGGAGGCCTTGGTCCGTTCCTGGGCACCTGGCTCGCTCAGACGGGAGGCTGGTCGCCAGCGCGTGTCGGGTTTGTCACGACCCTGGTAGGAGTCGGCGCCCTGTTCCTGAGCGGGCCGGCTGGAGCCGTTGTCGACCGGATCGGTCGGCCCCGCTTGCTCATCGCCGCCGCCTGTGCGGCCATCCTCGCGGGCACGTTGCTCATCCTGCCAGCCAAGTCCTTCCCGGCCGTGTTCGCCGCCCAAATGGTCGCCGCCGCCGGCGGCGTGCTTCTGCTGCCCGCGATCACCGAACTCACCCTCGGCATCGTCGGCAAGGACCGCTTTCCGAAGCAACAGGGTCGTAACCAGGCCTACAACCATCTCGGTATCCTGATCGCAGCCGGCCTGATCAGTTTCGGGACCGCTTACTTCGGGGCGGCCGTGGCCTTTTGGGTGCTCGGCGCCATGGCGGTGCTGGCCATCGTTGCTACGCTGACGACGCCGGGCCACTGCTACAACGGGCGCCGCGCCGTCGGCTGGAAGGAGGACGACCCAGACGACAGGCCGGAGCGGGCGACGACCCGCAGCGTGCTGTCGAACCGCAAGCTGATGGTGCTGGCGGTGGCGCTCGCCCTGTTCAATCTCGGCAACGGTGGGATGTTGACCCTGCTCGGCCAGAAGCTTGTCGCCGCCGGAAGCGACGCAACGGCCTGGACCGCCCGCTACGTCATGGTGGCGCAATTGGTGATGATTCCGGTGGCGCTCTTCGCGGGCTCGCTCGCCGACAAGCGCGGACGTCGCAAGCTCCTCTTGGTGGCCTTGGCGGTGCTGCCCGTGCGCGCAGCCCTGTCCGCCTTCATCGACGACCCAGTGTGGCTGATCTCGGCCGAGATCCTCGATGGCGTGGCTTCCGGCATCGTAGGCGTGGCCGTGCCGGTGGTGGTGGCCGATCTCACCTGGGGCTCGGGCCGGACCCAGACGGCACTTGGCACTGTCAACGCGGTTCAGGGCATCGGCGGCGCGCTCTCGGCCTGGTACGGCGGCCTTGCCCAATCCGTTCTCGGCTGGAGTGGCTCCTTCCTGGCGCTCGGGGCACCTGCTCTGATCGCACTCGCCCTCGTCGTCTGGCTGGATGCAACCTCGGAGCCCGGCCGTCGAACCCAGCGGCGCGAGCGCTTAGCCGCCAGCCTGAAGCCGGCCTGACGCCTCGTCTTAAAGCCGGTGCATCTCCCGTCTTGGCGATCCATCTGCGGAGGGCCTTCGAGATCGTCTCGGGACCGTTGTCGCAACGGACGGGTCCCGGGATGCCGTGCAAGCACATCGCGTCGGCCAACACCTCGATCATGCTGAGGCCGTTGATCCGCCGTGCCGCCTTCAACGCGTGGCCGGCTCGGCTGTGCTCGTCGATCTGAACCGCCCCGGGATTTTCGGAGGCTCCAACTCTTGAGAGGATGGAGCCATGACAAAGCGAACCCCACCCTTTTCCCTGAGGTCCGTGAACGCGCTGTGCGGATGGTGTTGGAGCACCAGGGCGAGCACGACTCTCAATACGGTGCGATCCGCTCGATTGCCGCCAAGATCGGCTGCTCGGGTGAGACGCTGCGGAATTGGGTAGGCCAAGCCGAGCGGGACCAGGGCCAACGAACCGGCCAGACGACGGACGAGCGCGAGCGGATCCAGGCACTGGAGCGGGAGGTTCGCGAACTCCGGCAGGCCAACGAGATCCTGAGAAAAGCATCGGCGTATTTTGCCCAGGCGGAGCTTGACCGCCCGTTCAAGCGATGATCGCGTTCATCGACGATCACCGTGGGGCCTACGGGGTCGAGCCGATCTGCCGCGTGCTGCCGATCGCCCCGTCGACGTATCACGCCCATGTCGCGCGCCGGCCCGATCCCGGCAGACTGCCGGCCCGATCCAAGCGGGATGCGGTGCCGATGACCGAGATCCGGCGCGTGTACGAGGCAAACTTCTGCGTCTACGGCGTGCGCAAGATAAGATTGCGGGCGGGCAGGAGGTGACGCTGCCGCTATCCGTGCGCGGGCTGGGTCCCGCGCTCGACGCGCTCGGCAAGGAACGGTAGTTCAGCGCAAAGTGATCGGCCCCTACAGGGTGCTCCAAGTTCGCGGTTCGTGCAAAGTCGGCCGCGGCTCCATAAGGAGCTTGGCAGGCGGAGCCGGTCGAGTGAGCGTGGCTGGCGAAGCGAGGCGTGCGGACGCAGGCTTTTATAATGAAGGCGCCAACTCGCATTCATGATCTGCGCCTCCTCGAGCGGGTAGAACCCTTCACAGGGCTGCCTCCGGCAGGACCAGCTTGTTTCGCGTGAGGTCGGCAATCGCCTCTCGCAGCCGCTGATTCTCGGTCTTCAACCCCTTCATTCGCCGGACCTGATCCGTCTTCAGTCCGTCCAGCTCCTCGCACCAGTGGTCATACGTCACATCGGTCGCCCCGAGCGTTCGGGTCACATCGGCCACGCTTTGCCCTACCTGATCAGCACGTCCGACTGCCGTAGCTTGGCGGCCGTATCCTCAGGCTTGTGCTGCTTTGTTTCCCAACGGCGCGCCCGCGTCCGGGCCTGCAAGCCATACATCAAAGCGGACGCATCCTGTAGCGGCGGATCGCTACGGCGTTTCGCCAGGAAGATTGCGCACTAGATTGGCTGCGCTCGGAATGGCCGAGCGACCTATTTGGCCGCTCAATCCGTTCGAACGATGTGATGCGGTGCCGTGACTTGAGCTGCACAATATCTTTTTCGAGACACGTATAATCGGATCTTGGTTAATCGACCGTGGAACGACCCGCCTTTTTGTCTCAATAAGTCTGATCGAGAAAAATGGTTTTTACAGATTAACGAGTATACGCTATGAATTTATAATAGATCTTATTTCAATCAATAGATTTGTTGGACCATTCACAGGTCGGAAATCTCTAATATCAAGAGCGCATGTTTTTCAAATGAAATGCAAATTTCAGTGAAATCCCAATACAATTTTATACACTAACAGTTTCTGTTCGATAGTTCCAAAACAAGTCATTCATTATACCGAAGTTACTCATTCGACTTGGAAACAACAACATGCTTCAGACAGCACGTGCGCCCGCTCTTCATAGGATGCGCGAGACGCTGGCGGGGTATGCTCCACATGCAATTTGCTATAATGACAGTTCGACATATGACCTGCATTATAACGCAGGCGCTTCGGGTTTATGGCATGAACGAGCTCAGACTGCGTGGCGTCCCGCTTTCGGTTTTCAGGTAGCCTAGTCATGAATGCCAGCCGACTGGCGAATGCTGCGGCAGATGCCTACGCTGCGGAAGCCAAACCGCCGCTCACCGAGGAACTGGTCGCCAGGGTGCGTGAGACCCTCGTGGCTGCTCTCGAAGCCGGGACGAGCGCGCTCTCGGAGACCGACTGCCTGGAGCGGTTGAACGCTGCGCTCGATGCGTTCGAAGCGGAGTTGCAAGCTGTCGTCGGGCCTCGGATCGCATCGCTCGACGAGGCTTCGGCTGTCGTCACGACCCGGTACCGCTCGGAAGCCGGGCAGCCGTTGCGCGCGTTCGGTGGCCAGTAGCGCCCTGTCCCGGCGACATCACGTCCGTTCGCCCATCAAGCAAGCTGGAACACAGGTCACGCCATGAGTGAGGATACGGGGACTGTCCGGCGCTTCGCGCATCCGGGCCGTGGCCGCAACGTCGCCCGCGCCGTGCCGAAGGGCCGTCAGGTCGATCCGCAGGCCAAAGTCGAGATCGAGGGCCTGCTCGGCACCCGCTCGCGCCAGCGCGACCTTCTGATCGAGCATCTGCATCTGATCCAGGACACCTACGGACAGATCAGCGCCGACCATCTCGCCGCGCTCGCCGACGAGATGAGCCTCGCCTTCGCAGAGGTGTTCGAGACCGCGACCTTCTACGCGCATTTCGACGTCGTGAAGGAAGGCGAAGCGAATATCGCGCGCCTGACCGTGCGGGTATGCGACAGCATCACCTGCGCGATGTTCGGCGCCGACGAACTGGTCGAGACGCTCCAGCGCGAACTGGCCTCCGATGCGGTGCGCGTCGTGCGTGCCCCGTGTGTCGGCCTGTGCGACCATGCCCCGGCGGTCGAAGTCGGCCACAACTTCCTTCACAAGGCCGATCTGGCCTCCGTCCGCGCCGCCGTCGAGGCCGAGGACACTCACGCTCACATCCCGGATTACGTCGATTACGACGCCTACCGGGCCGGCGGCGGCTACGCGACGCTGGAGCGGCTTCGCAGCGGCAACTTGGCTGTCGAGGACGTGCTGAAGGTGCTCGACGACGGCGGTCTGCGGGGCCTGGGCGGTGCCGGCTTCCCGACGGGGCGCAAGTGGCGCTCCGTGCGCGGCGAGCCGGGTCCGCGGCTGATGGCGGTCAACGGCGACGAGGGCGAGCCCGGCACCTTCAAGGACCAGCTCT
>JAGTAM010000335.1 GCA_023422485.1 Pseudomonadota bacterium
GGATCCCTGAACCTGCCGTCCGATCTCCTGGACGGATGCGCCAAGCTCTTCCGCCGCGGCCGCCACGGTGCCGACATTGCTTGCTGCCTGTTCCGCCGCCGCGGCGACGGTGCCCGACTGGCTCGCCGTCTCGTTGGCGGTCATGGACATCTGCTGCGCGGTCGCCTGAAGCTCGGTGGCCGAGGAGGACACCCGGCCGACGATGCCGCCGACCGCCCGCTCGAAGCCGTCGGCCAGTTGGATCATCGTGCGGCGGCGCTCGGCGGCGGCGGCCTCGTCGGCGATGCGGCGCATCTCGGCCTGCTCCGTCGCCTTCTGCGCAACCATGGCCTTGATGCCGTCGACGGCGCGGCCGACCGCCCCGATCTCGTCGCCGCGCGCAGCCTCGCGGATCGTCGCATCGACATCCCCGTCCACCATGCGCCGGAGCACGGCGACGAGACTCGCCAGCGGCCGGGTGATGCCGAGCACGGTGATGGCCGTGGCAAGCCCGAGTGCTGCGAGAATGCCCAGCACGGACGCGATGGCGAGGTTGGTGATCGACCGGCTCGCGGCTTGATCCGCCCTGTCCCGAGCCTCGGCAAGCTCCTCACCCAGGCGATCGACCCGCGTCTGCACGGCATCGCGCAGCTTGGCACGGAAAACGGCCGCTTCCGTCAGCAGAAGCTTTCCGGCGGCTTCGTTGTCGTTCCTGAGTGCGAATTGAAGGACGCGATCATTGACGGAAAACAGGTCAGTAGCCGTCTTCCGCATCTCGTCGTTGGCCTTGCGGCGCTCTGCGGTATCGGCCAGAGCGTCCAATTGATCGATGTTCTTAAAAGTCGAACCAACAGCGGTTTCGTAGCGCCTCTTGTATTCGTCCAGTTCTTTCTGGCGATTTTCAATGATCGCGTTGCGGGTCAGAATGGCAACTTCAGCGACATCGTTTTTCACCGAGAGGACATTTTCGAGTCTTTTGGCCTGAACATCAACAATTTTTCTCATCTTGGCAGTATTGTCCAGTATAATTGTGCAAGCATAAATAATCGAGCCGCTCGACAGAGCGACGATGATCAAAATCGGCAAGAACGACTTTATGATCAAATTCAAGTCGTTGAGTATGCGCATCTGCCGCTCCGAAAATCCGAGGAAGGAGGAATCGACCGTCGTCAAAGCAGCACTAGTGAGATCTGCTTATCAAATGATAAAATCTTCATGATTTTCTTCACATATGATCGATAATCGACCGGATGTAACACGCCACTCAGGGCGAACGGCGCCGTATCCGCCGTTCCCGTCATCGGCCGGGACAGACTTCTTGGCTGTCCGCTTCTGCTTCCTCGTCTCCATCCCCGCGCAAGCTTACCGGGTCACAAGCGGCGTGACCTGAGGGGAACGGTTCACGTCATGGCGGTGAGCGAAGCGCTCGTCCTGGAAAAGCGGTCGCGGCGCGATTTCGGTTTCGCGGCCGGCATCGTCGCGATCCTGGCGGTGTTGTTCCTGCCGGTTCCGGCGGTGCTGATCGATATCGGTCTCGCCTTCTCGATCGCGCTCTCGGTGCTGATCCTGATGGTGGCGCTCTGGATTCAGAAGCCGCTCGAATTCTCCGCCTTCCCCACCGTGCTGCTGATCGCGACGCTGCTGCGGCTCGCACTCGGCATCGCCACCACGCGGCTGATCCTCGCCAACGGCCAGAAGGGCGTCGACGCCGCCGGTCACGTCATCCAGGGCTTCTCGCAGTTCGTGATGAGCGGCGATTTCGTCATCGGAATCGTCGTCTTCATGATCCTCATCACGGTCAACTTCCTCGTCATCACCAAGGGCGCGACCCGTATCGCCGAGGTCGGCGCCCGCTTCACCCTCGACGCCATCCCCGGCAAGCAGATGGCGATCGACGCCGACCTCAATGCTGGGCTGATCAACGACAAGGAAGCGCAGCGCCGCCGTCGGGAGTTGGAGGAGGAATCGGCCTTCTTCGGGTCGATGGACGGCGCCTCGAAATTCGTGCGCGGCGAGGCGGTGGCCTCGCTCATCGTCATCGCGGTCAACGTCTTCGGCGGCGTCATCATCGGCACCACCCGCCACGGCATGCCGCTCGGCCAGGCCGCGGATGTCTTCGTCAAGCTGTCGGTGGGCGACGGCCTCGTCTCGCAGATCCCGGCGCTGATCGTCTCGCTCGCCGCCGGCCTGCTCGTCTCGAAGGGCGGCACCCGCGGTGCGGCGGAAGAGGCGGTGCTCGGCCAGCTCAGCGCCTATCCCCGCGCGCTGATCGTGGCCGCCGCCCTGATGCTGATGTTTGCCCTCGTGCCGGGCCTGCCGTTCCTGCCCTTCGTCGCGCTCGCCGGATTGATGGGCTTCGTGGCGATCACCATCCCGAAGCGCCGCGCGGCCCAGGCCGCCCTCGCCGCGGCAAAGGTCAAACGCGAGGAGGAGACCAAGCAGGCCGAGGTCAAGGATTCGGTCAAGGAGCAGCTGCGCACGCCCGAGATCGAGCTGTGCCTCGGCCGGCAGGTCGCCGCGCAGATCCAGGGCAGCCACGCCGAATTGCATCACCGCGTCGCCAAGATGCGCCGCAAGTTCGCGCGCCAGTACGGCTTCGTCGTGCCCGACATCAAGCTCACCGACAGCCTCAACCTGCCGCCCAAGACCTACCAGATCCGCATTCACGGCACGGTGGCGGCCACCCAGGAGATGCGGCCGGGCGAATTGCTCGTCGTCGTCGGCGACGGGCCGCGCCCCGACGTGCCGGCCGAAGAGGTGCGCGAGCCCGCCTTCGGCATGAAGGCGCTGTGGGTGGTCGATGCCTATGCCGGCGAGATCCGCCGCTCCGGCTTCGAGGCGATCGACGGCGCCTCCGTCCTGCTCACCCATCTCTCCGAGGTGATCCGCAACAACCTGCCCCAGTTCCTATCCTACAAGGACATGCGGGCGCTGCTCGACCGGCTCGACCCCGAATACAAGCGGCTGATCGACGAGATCTGCCCCTCGCAGATCTCGCATTCCGGCCTCCAGGCGGTGCTGAAGCTGCTGCTCTCCGAGCGGGTCTCGATCCGCAACCTCCACCTGATCCTGGAGGCGGTGGCCGAGATCACGCCGCATGCCCGCCGCGCCGAGCAGATCGCCGAGCATGTGCGCATGCGCGTCGCCCAGCAGATCTGTGGCGACCTCGCCGAGGACGGGGTGCTGCACGTGCTCAGGCTCGGCGCCAACTGGGACCTCACCTTCCACCAGAGCCTGAAGCGCGACGCCAAGGGCGAAGTCATCGAGTTCGACATCGACCCGCGCCTCGTGGAGCAGTTCGGCGCGGAAGCGGGTGAAGCGATCCGCGAGCGGATGCGGCAGGTCCACGGCTTCGCCCTCGTCACCGCGCCGGACGCCCGGCCCTACGTGCGGATGATCATCGAGCGGATCTTTCCGACGCTCCCCGTCCTCTCGCATCTGGAGATCGCCCGCGGCGTCGAGATCAAGTCGCTGGGCACCATCTCGTGATTCCGGGCTTCGGCAGCCTCTTGGGCGGCGACGCCTTCCTCGCGACCTTCCTAATCTTCTGCCGCATCGGCGGCTGCCTCCTGATCGTCCCCGGCTTCTCCAGCCCGCGGGTGCCGGCGCAGGTGCGGCTCCTCATCGCCGGCGGCGTCTCATTGGCCGTCACGCCGCTGTTGCTGCCGCTGTTCCAGGGCCGGCTCCCGGGGCAGGCGCCGACCGACACGCTCGTCTGGATCGCCAGCGAGAGCGTGACCGGGCTCCTCATCGGCCTGCTCGGGCGCATCTTCATCTTCGTGCTTGAGACGGTGATGAACGCGGTCTCGACCATGGTCGGCTTCGGCTCGATGCCGGGCACGCCGGTGGAGGGCAGCGACGCGATCCCCGCGGTCGAGACGCTGATCGTCCTCAGCGCGGTCGCGCTGATGTTCGCCGCCGACCTGCACTGGGAGCTGTTTCGCGGGCTGGTCGATTCCTATGCCCGCATCCCGCCGGGCGAAGGCTTCGGCACGCAGACCGCGCTGGTGCGCCTCGCCGACCAGATCGGCGAGGCCTTCACCCTAAGCTTACGGATCGCTGCGCCCTTCATCATCTACGCCGTGGCGGTGAACCTCGCGGCCGGGTTCGTGAACAAGCTGACGCCGACGATCCCCGTCTACTTCATCGCCACGCCCTTCGTGATGTTCGGCGCGCTGCTCCTGCTCTACTATCTCTCCAGCGAGTTCATGACGCAGTTCCTCGCCGGCTACCTTGCCTGGCTGCGCAAGGGCTGAGCGCATGTCCGCCGCCGACATCGCCAAGCGCCTCAAGCGCGCCGAGCGGCTCACCGCCGTGCAGGAGCAGATGCGCCGGGCCGCCGAGTGGCAGCTCGCGCAGACCCGGCGCGACGCCGACGCCGTCGAGGCGGACCGCGCCGCCCTGCTCGCGGCCGTCGGCTCCTCCCTCCACGGGCACCTGTTCCTCGAGGCGTCCAACCGCCGCCTGCGCGGCCTCGCCGCGCGCGCGACCGAACTCGAACGGATCGCGGCATCGCAAACCGCCGAGCTGCGCGAACAGGGCCTCGCGCTCAAGCGCGCCGAGCTCAATGCCGAGCGGATCGAGACGCTGCTCGAGCGCGAGCGCGAGCGGGTCGAGGCGATGGAGCGGCTCGACGGCCTGGCCCAGCGCCGGGACGCAAGCCTCCCGTAAGCCAGCGGGGCTAGGGTTCCACCGATTGTCAGCGGCGCACCGGTTCGCGCCGCGTCAGGATCGATGGCGCGATGAGCATCTCCCCCCCTTCCGACATCGTCATGGACGTGGCCCGCGCCGCCGATCCGGCTCGCTATCAGGAGGCAGCGGCCAAGCTGTCGCAGCCCGGCGATCCGGCAGCCTTCGCCAGCGCCGCCGACGAGGCCGCCCGCGAAGTGGGTCTCACGACGCACATGCCGCTCGACGTCCACGGGACACTCACGGGCATGAAGAACGACACCGCCCGCAGCAGCGCCGCCGATCCCTACCGGAAGTTCGAGGGGCAGGTGATCCAGCAATTCGTCGAGGCGATGCTGCCCAAGGCCGAGACCGTGTTCGGCAAGGGCAATGCCGGCGGCATCTGGAAGTCGATGCTCTCCGAGCAGATCGGCCAGCAGATCGCCAAGACCGGCGGCATCGGCATCGCCCGCATGCTGAACGCCTCGCAGCCCACCGGAACCACGACAGCGGTGCCCACGGCCACCGGCGTGGCGGGCAAGGTCTGACCGGCGATGCTGCTCGAATCCCTCAAGCGGTTGGAGGCCACCGTCGAGGCCGAGACCGAGGCGCTTGCCGCCAACGCCGCCCTCGATCTCGACGCGGTGAACCGGGCGAAAAGCCGGAGCCTGCTCGAACTCACGCGGCTGGCCCGCGGCATCGACGTCGCGGCGCTCGACGCCGAGACCGGCATCGTGCTGGCCCGCCTGCGCGACAAGCTGATCCGCAATCAAGAGGCGGTCGCCCTGCATCTGCGGGCGGTGGAGGAGGTCGGCGAGACGCTCCAGGCCAGCCTCCAGGCGGCCGAGTCGGATGGCACCTATTCCGCGCGTCTGTCCGCGCATTCGGGACGCGACTGAGCGATGCGTGTCCTCGTCAGCGGTTTGTGGATCTGCGCGGTCACCATCGCCTCGTGTTACGCGGCGGTGACCTATGGCGGCGGGTTCTTCTCGAAATCGACCGAGCCCTACCTGGAAGGGCTGCAATATCAGAAGCTCGCGCCCATCAACATTCCGATGGTCGCCGAGGGCAAGGTACAGGGCTACGTCATCGCCGTGCTGGTCTTCACGGCGGATGCCAAGCTGATGCACACGCTGCCGGTCGCCCCCAACGCCTTCGTGGTGGATGAAGCCTTCCGCCAGATCTACGGTGACACCACGATCGATTTCCGCAAGCTCGCCCGCTACGACATCAACGGCCGCCTCGCCCAGATCCGCGCCAGGGTGAACGAGCGCCTCGGCTCCGACGTGGTGAAGGACGTGCTGGTGGACGAGCTGAATTTCGTGGCCAAGCGGGAAGTGCGCTCGTAGGCCGGCGCTGCCATCGCGCGGTGAAGCCGAAGAATCATGAAGCCGGGCAACGCACCCGCAGCCCGTCTTCGGACTTCCATCATCGTCATTCCGGGGCCGCGGAGCGGAACCCGGAATCCACCCGTGATGCGTGGCCTTATACCAATCGGCGATGGCCACGACTCATCGCCGATTGCTCGCGCGACGGAGCGGCGGCGGCCGTCCACCGGACGCATGGAACAGGACCATCGGTCCTGTTCCATGCAGCTTGGTAATCGACATGGCATCGAGCCCAGTCGTGGCGTCCGGGTTCGCCTTCGGCGCCCCGGAATGACCAAGCGCTGGTGAGACCAAGTACGCGTTGAC
>JAGTAM010000393.1 GCA_023422485.1 Pseudomonadota bacterium
CGCCTGATCCGAGACTTCGCGATCCCCGACACGCTGCTTGTCGCCCGCATCCGCAGCGCCCGGATGGTTGCGCCGAGCACGCGCCACGTCGACATGCCGGTCGGCGAGGGCTGCGTCGGCATGGTCGATCGGGAGCATTTCGACCGGTTTCTGCGCGAGCGCGCCGTGCAGGCCGGGGCGGATCTGCGCGACGGCCTGTTCGAGCGCATCTCACGAGAGGAGCCCGGCCTCGCCACGATCCACTATCGCAACGGCAAGGCGAGCGAGGCGAGCCGGGTTCGGGCGCGGCTCGTCATCGGTGCCGACGGGGCGACCTCCGCCGTTGGACGGGCCGAGATTCCGGGACACGCCCGGATGCGGCAGGTCTTTGCCTATCACGAGATCGTCCGACGCCCCGCTGACGCTGCGCATGACGGTGCACGCTGTGACGTCTACTACCAGGGCCGTCTCTCACCCGACTTCTACGCCTGGATCTTCCCGCACGGCGAGACCGTCAGCGTCGGCACCGGCAGCGCCCGCAAAGGCTTCTCCCTGCGCGGCGCGATCCGTGACCTGCGCGCCGGAACCGGCCTCGACGCCTGCGAGACGATCCGACGGGAGGGCGCGCCGATCCCCCTCAAGCCGTTGCGGCGCTGGGACAACGGGCGCGACGTGCTGCTCGCGGGCGATGCCGCGGGCGTCGTCGCGCCGGCCTCCGGTGAGGGCATCTATTATGCCATGCTCGGCGGGCGCCTCGCGGCGGAGGCGGCCGGGGCCTTCCTCGCGACGGGCGACGTCCGAGCCCTGGTCCAGGCGCGCAAGCGCTTCATGCGGCTGCACGGACGCGTCTTCTGGATCCTCGGGATGATGCAGTGGGTCTGGTATCGCAGCGACGCCCTGCGCGAGCGCTTCGTGGCGATCTGCAAGGATAGGGACGTCCAGCAGCTCACCTGGGACGCCTACATGAACAAGGAGCTGGTGCGGGCCAAGCCCGCCGCGCATGCGCGGATCTTCTTCAAGGATCTCGCCCACCTGTTCCGCTGGGTCTCGCCGTGAACGGCATGCTCGCCGGCGGCTGGGGCCCGCCCGTCGTCGCCGGCCTCATCGCCCTCGCGATTGCCGTGGCGGGCGGGGTCGCGACACGGACCGACGAGTGGTACCGCCGCCTACGCGTTCCCGGCTGGAAGCCGCCGGACTGGGCCTTCGGCCCGGTCTGGACCGTGATCTTTGCCCTCACCACCGCCTCGGCCGTCATCGCCTGGAACGCCGATCCCGAACCGGCGGCGCGCGCGCGGCTCGTCGCGGCCTTTGCCGTCAACGGCGTGCTCAACATCGCCTGGAGCGTGATCTTCTTCCGTCTGCGCCGGCCCGACTGGGCCTTCGCCGAGGTGCTGCTGCTCTGGCTCTCCACCCTCGCCGTGCTGCTCGCCGTCGGCCAAGTCTCGATTCCTGCAGCGCTCCTCAACCTCCCCTATCTCGCCTGGGTCAGCGTGGCCGCGGGCCTGAACCTCACCATCGTTCGGCTCAAACCGCCCTTCGGGCCGCGCCCTTGGCCGCGCTTCGGGAACACGTGAGCGATGGCCGAGCTTTTCGCCTCGCTCTTCGACTCCGGGCGCATCGTCGATGGCATCCTCGTGCTGGTCGCGATCGAGGCGCTGGTGCTGCTCGGCGTGCGGGCACGCTGGGGCCGTGGCCCGGCGCCGATGGCGCTGCTGAGCAACCTCGCCTCCGGGGCCGCGCTGATGCTCGCCCTCAGGGCTGCCCTCACCGGTGTCGCGTGGACCGGCATCGCGGCCTGGCTGATCGTCGCACTCGGAGCGCACCTCGCTGAGATGATGCTTCGT
Source organism: Pseudomonadota bacterium (assembly GCA_023422485.1). Classification (GTDB taxonomy): domain Bacteria; phylum Pseudomonadota; class Alphaproteobacteria; order Rhizobiales; family Beijerinckiaceae; genus Methylobacterium. Next base: position 1,824 of record JAGTAM010000393.1, read on the forward strand.
CTCCGCAGCGAGCCCGGCCGTGCGCCGGACTGTGACAAAGCGGCTTGGAACAACCGAAAGTGGCGAACGTTCGGTGCGCGTCCGCCGATGACTTAGAACTATTCCTGCCGGGGCTCTTCAACGTCGGAGATCGGGTTCATGACACGTCTCGCCGCCCTTGGCTCCGGATGGCTCGCTGTGGCCGCATTGCTGTCTGTCGGTACCGTTCGTGCGCAGGAGGCCGATGCCGATCTCGTCAAGCGCGGCGAGTATCTGGCGACGGTGGGAGACTGCGTCGCCTGCCACACCAAGCCCGGCGGCAAATTCTTGGCCGGCAACTACAAGCTCGACACGCCGATCGGGGCGATCATGACGCCGAACCTCACGCCGGACGACGAGACCGGCATCGGCAAGTGGAGCTACGAGACCTTCGAGAAGGCGTTCCGCCACGGCATCGGCGACGAGGGCGAGTATCTCTACCCGGCCTTCCCGTTCGGCTGGTACACCAAGGTGTCGGACGAGGATACGAAGGCGATCTTCGCGTACCTGAAGTCGCTGCCGCCGGTGAAGGAGCAGCGAGAGGAGAACGACATCTCGTTCCCCTTCAACGTTCGCACCGCCCTGATCACGTGGCGCACCGCCTTCTTCACCGCCGAGCGGTTCAAGCCCGATCCGAACGCCAGCGCGGAGGTCAACCGCGGCGGTTACCTCGTCGAGGGTCTCGGCCATTGCGGCATGTGCCACAACGAGCGCAAGCTCGTCGGCAATTCCAGCCTCGCCGGGCGCTTCGGCGGCGGTGTCATCGACGGCTGGTACGCGCCCAACATCACGCCGGACGGACACCAGGGCATCGGTGCCTGGAGCGACGCGGAGGTCGTCACCTATCTCAAGACCGGTACGGCTCCGGGCAACCGCTCGGGCGTGGCGGCAGGGCCGATGCGCCAGACCATCGAGGAATCGCTGTCCAAGATGACCGACGCCGACCTCATGGCGATGGTCGCCTATCTGCGCACGGTCCCGGCCAAGCAAACCTATAAGGAGAAGGATCTCCAGGCCTTCAATCAGCCCGGCGCGCCGGGGGCGGACACCTACCTGACCTATTGCTCGTCCTGCCACCGGCCCGACGGCAAGGGCGTCGAGGGCGCGATTCCGGCCCTGGCCGGCAACACCTCGGTCCAGTCGGCCGGTCCGGAGACGGTCATCAACGTGATCGTCGGCGGACTTGCCGCCCAGAGCGGCTATGCGCCGATGCCGGCCATCGGCCAGGAGATGACCGACCAGCAGATCAGGGACGTCACCGACTACATCCGCAATTCCTGGGGCAACAAGGCGCCGGTCGTCTCCGAGACCGGGATCG
>JAGTAM010000398.1 GCA_023422485.1 Pseudomonadota bacterium
GGCTGGCGCCCTGCTCTCTCGGTGGATCGGCGTTTCGGATGCGGCGGGGGAGGACACCCGCCGGGCGCCTAGGTCCAGCGGGGGTTCAGGCTCTCAACGGCGCCGGTTCCGGAAAAGGTTTCGTCAGGACACGGATCCTCAAGGTACGAGAGACTCGGAATGACCAAGTTTAAGCTCGAGTACATCTGGCTCGACGGCTACACGCCCACTCCGAACCTGCGCGGCAAGACGCAGATCAAAGAGTACGACAGCTTCCCGACCTTCGAGCAGCTTCCGCTGTGGGGCTTCGACGGCAGCTCGACCCAGCAGGCCGAGGGCTCCTCGTCCGACTGCGTGCTGAAGCCTGTGCGCCACTTCCCCGACCCGGCCCGCACCAACGGCGTGCTCGTGCTGTGCGAAGTGATGATGCCGGACGGCAAGACCCCGCACCCGTCGAACAAGCGCGCGACCGTGCTCGACGATGCCGGCGCGTGGTTCGGCTTCGAGCAGGAGTACTTCCTCTACAAGAACGGCCGCCCGCTCGGCTTCCCCGAGACCGGCTACCCCGCCCCGCAGGGCCCGTACTATTGCGGCGTCGGCGCCTCGAATGCCGGCCCCGTGGCCCGCAAGATCGTCGAGGAGCATCTCGACCTGTGCCTGGCCGCCGGCATCAACCACGAGGGCATCAACGCCGAGGTGGCCAAGGGCCAGTGGGAATTCCAGATCTTCGGCAAGGGCTCCAAGAAGGCCGCCGACGAGATGTGGATGGCCCGCTACCTGCTCCAGCGCCTGTGCGAAAAGTACGAGATCGACATCGAGTACCACTGCAAGCCGCTCGGCGACACCGACTGGAACGGCTCGGGCATGCACTGCAACTTCTCGACGACGTTCATGCGCGAGACCGGCGGCAAGGACTACTTCGAGGCCATGATGGCGGCCTTCGAGCGCAACCTCGACGACCACATCGCCGTCTACGGCCCCGACAACCACATGCGCCTGACCGGCAAGCACGAGACGGCGCCGTGGAACAAGTTCTCCTACGGCGTGGCCGACCGCGGCGCGTCGGTGCGCGTGCCCCACTCCTTCGTCAACAACGGCTACAAGGGCTACCTTGAGGACCGCCGTCCGAACTCCATGGGCGACCCCTACCAGATCGCCTCGCAGGTTCTGAAGACGATCTCCGAGGTTCCGCTTCCCGCCGAAGCGGCCCAGAAGGCCGTCGCGTAAGGACTTTCGAGGCCGAACATCGTGGCTCGAGACAGACCGCTCCCGCCGCAAGGCGGGGGCGGTTTTTTGTTGGATTGCCTCACGCCGTCATCGCGTCGGCTCCGCCTCGCGACGACGGCAGCGCCTCAAACGCCGAAGATCGACCAACCCGTCCGTTTCACCAGCATCTCCAGGGCGATGCGCCCGAGATGCGAGTTGCCGGCCGCATCCAGCCCCGGCGACCAGACGCAGATCGAAGCCTTACCCGGCGCAACCGCCAGGATGCCGCCGCCGACGCCGCTCTTGCCCGGCAACCCGACGCGGTAGGCGAAATCGCCCGAGCCGTCGTAATGGCCGCAGGTGAGCATGATGGCGTTGATGCGCCGTGCGCGCTCGGACGAGATCACCGAGTGCCCGGCCAGCGGATGTTGCCCGGAATAGGCCAGGAACAGCCCGGCGGTGGCGAGCTGGCGGCAGCTCATCGCGATGGCGCAGTGATGGAAGTAGACACCCAGGGTGTAATCGACCGGGTTCTCGATCACGCCGAAGGAGCGCATGTAGTTGGCGAGCGCCGCGTTGCGGAAGCCCGTGCGCTTCTCGGAGGCCGCCACGCGCTCGTCGATGGTGATGCTGTCGTCCTGCGCCAGGAACTGCATGAAGCGCAGGATCTCGCCGAGCGCCTCCCGCGGCTGGTGGCCTGAGAGGATCACGTCGGTGACGGCGATGGCGCCGGCATTGATGAAGGGATTGCGCGGGATCCCGTTCTCCCGCTCCAACTGCACGATCGAGTTGAACGGGCTGCCCGAGGGCTCGCGGCCGACCCGGCGCCAGAGTCGGTCGCCGACCATGCCGAGCGCCAGCGTCAGGGTGAAGACCTTGGAAATGCTCTGGATCGAGAAGGGGATGTCGGCATCGCCCCCGGCGGCGACCCGGCCGTCGCCGTCGATCACAACGAGGCCGAAGGCTTGGGCGTCGGCGCGGGCGAGTTCGGGAATGTAGCTCGCCACCGTGCCGCGGTCGGGCCGCGCCCGCATCTCCTGGGCGATGTCTTGAACGATGGTGTCGAGATCGGGCACGACGTCACTCGGCTACAGCGCTTCATGGCAAGCGCGGGCGAGCCCGGCCCTTCACGAAGCGGGCCACAAAACGAGGCCGTTCGGATCAGATCGCGTCGGAGCCGGTCTCGCCGGTGCGGATGCGGATGGCTTCCTCGATCGTCGAGACGAAGATCTTGCCGTCGCCGATGCGGCCGGTCTGGGCCGCCTTGCGGATCGCCTCGACGGCCCCCTCGACGAGCGCGTCCGAGAGCACGATCTCCAGCTTCACCTTGGGCAGGAAGTCCACGACGTACTCGGCGCCGCGGTAGAGCTCGGTGTGGCCCTTCTGCCGGCCGAAGCCCTTCGCCTCGATCACGGTGATGCCCTGGAGGCCGACCTCCTGGAGGGCTTCCTTCACCTCGTCGAGCTTGAACGGCTTGATGATCGCCTCGATCTTCTTCATCCGGAAAAGCCCGATCCGCCTCG
>JAGTAM010000415.1 GCA_023422485.1 Pseudomonadota bacterium
ACGAGGCGCCAGCCCGCCTCGGTCGGCGCGAGTTCGAGATCGAGGTCGAAGAAGCTGCCGCTGGCGGCGTAGTCGAGTTCGACCAGGCGGATCGGCGTGGCGCCCTCGTTCGAGGCGGCCGCGGTCCGTGTCGTTCCGGCCGTCGGGCGCAGCCGGATGTTGATCGAGACCAGGGGTGGCCGAAGCCCGTCGCGGCAGGGCGCCAGCGCCTGCACCACCCGGTCGAACGGGGCGAGCGCGTGGTCGCAGGCGTCGAGGATCGCCCGCCGCGTCGCTGCGAGCCGCTCGGCGAAGCCCCGCTCCGTTCCGAGATCGGTCCGGAGCACCAGCGAGTTCACGAAGGTGCCGACGACCCCTTCGAGTTCCACCTCGTCGCGCCCGAGCACCTGCGTGCCGATGGCGATGTCGCTGCGCCCGGTGCGTGCGCCGAGGAGCCCGAACAGGATCGTGCAGGCCAGAACGAACGGCGTGACGCCGTGCTCCCGCGCGTAGGCCTCCAGGTGGGCGCCGAGTTCGGCGGGCAGCAGGCGCGTCTCGGCGGCGAAGCGCCGTTCCCGGCCGGGGCGGCGCGGATGGTCCGGCGGCAGTTCGAAGGGGGTGAAGTCGCGCAGGGACTGGGCCCAGAAGGCGAGATCGCGCTCCGCCGCTGCGGCGATAGCGGGCGAGATCTCCCACTCGGCGAAGTCGGCATAATGCAGGGAAGCCGGCGCCGGGGCCGGTGCCTGCCCACGGATCAGGGCACCGTAGATCGCGACGAAATCACGGGCCAGCACCACCATCGACCAGCCGTCGCAGATGCTGTGATGAGCGGTGACGAGCAGCAGGGAATCGGTGCGCCCGAGCCGCAGCAGCGTCACCCGCAGCAGCGGGGCGAGCGCCAGATCGAAGGGCTTGCCGGCCTCCGACTCGGCGATCGCCCGCGCCTCACCCAGGCGGTCGCCGGGCAGGCCGGAGAGGTCGATTTCGGAGAACGGTAGCGGCACCGTTCCGGCGATCCGCTGCACCGGCCGCCCGCCCTCCCCGACGATCGACGTGCGCAGCGCCTCGTGCCGCTCGATCAGGATGCGGAAGGTGCGGGTCAGGATCTCGGCATCGAGGCGCCCGGCGATGCGCCAGCGGGCGGCGACGTGCAGGCTCGGATCGCCCGGCCGCAACTGGTCGAGCAGCCAGAACCGCGTCTGGCTGTGGGAGCAGCGGGCGGTGAAGGCATCGCCGCCATGAGTCTCGCCGAGCGTCGCCGTCGTCTCCTGTGTGAAGTGCCGCATTCCGTCCGCCCTCACGCCTGACCGACCGCGGCGCGCTCGGCCTCCGCGGGCCGGGGGCGCCGGATCGTTGCGATCGGCGCGCGGACGGCCGGTGTTTCCCCGCCCTCCCCGAGGCGGCCGTGCAGCAGCGCCGCGATCCGGGCGAGCGTGCGCTCCCCGAACAGGTCGCCCGCGCCGAGAGGCAGGTTCTCCCGGCGCGCCCGTGCGACGATGCGGAACACGGCGAGCGAGTCCGCTCCGAGCGCGATCAGGTCGTCGTCCGGCGCGACGGCTTCGAGGCCCAGCACCTCCCGCCAGATCGCCGCCAGCCGCGCCTCGACGCCGTCATCCGTGGTCCGGACAGGGGCCGGCTTCAGGGGAAGCGGTGTCGCGGGACTCGGCTCGGCGGCGAGGCCGTGGGGCTGGGTCTCGGGGGCGGGCAGCGCCTTGCGGTCGATCTTGCCGCTCGCCGTCAGCGGCAATTCCGGCAACCGGACCCACTGGGAGGGGATCATGTAGTCCGGGAGATCGCGGGCGAGCGCGGCGCGCAGGGTTCTTAAAGTAGGGGCTGCCTCACCCTGGGCGCAGACGAAATAGCAGACGAGGCGGTCCTCGCCGGCGGCGTCGGGGCGCAGGACGACGACGGCATGCAGCCCGGTCTGGCGCAGCAGCACCGCCTCGATCTCGCCCGGCTCGATCCGGTAGCCGCGCAGCTTGATCTGGTGGTCGGCCCGTCCCAGGATCTCGACGCGACCGTCCGGCCGGAAGCGGGCGCGGTCGCCGGTCCGGTAGAGCCGCGCGCCGGCGCATTCCGGCAAGGGGCTGGCGATGAAGCTGCGCTGCGTCAGGTCCGGCCGCCCGAGATAGCCGCGGGCGAGGCCGATTCCTCCGATCAGCAATTCGCCGGTGACGCCGACCGGCACCGGCTCGCCCTGCGGATCGAGGATGAAAAGGCTCGTGTTGTCGATCGGTCGCCCGACCGTGACCGTCTCTTCGCGCGGATCGACCCGTTCGGCGCAGGACCAGATCGTCGTCTCCGTCGGCCCGTAGAGGTTCCACAATTCGCCCCCGCCCTCGGTGAGGCGGCGGGCGAGATCGCATGACAGCGCCTCGCCGCCGCACAGCATCTTGAGGCCGGGGCGGGAGTGGAAGCCCGCCTCCAAGAGAAGCCGCCACGTCATCGGCGTCGCCTGGAGCATGGTGGCCTTGCTCCATTCGAGACGGGCGAGAAGGGCGTGGCCGTCGCGCGCCTCCTCGGCGGAGGCGAGCACGATCTGGGCGCCGCGGATCAGCGGCAGCAGCAATTCGAGGCCGGCGATGTCGAAGGTCACCGTCGTCACCGCGAGCAGGCGGTCGTCGTGACCGAGCCCCGGCCTCCGCGCCATCGAGAACAGGAGGTTCGAGAGACCACGATGGAGCACCTCGACGCCCTTCGGCGCGCCGGTCGTGCTCGACGTGTAGATCAAGTAGGCGGCGCGATCGGCCGGCACGCGCGGGAAGCGGCTCGGCGCAGGCCCGTCGAGCCGGTCGACCTCGACGATCCGTGGGCCGTCCTCCGGCATGAGCGCCCGGGCGGCGGCGAGGGTGAGCATCGCGCCGATCCCCGCATCGGCAACGATCCCGGCGCGGCGGGCCGGCGGCATCGCCGGGTCGAGGGGGACGTAGGGGATGCCGG
>JAGTAM010000434.1 GCA_023422485.1 Pseudomonadota bacterium
GCGTACAGCCGCGCGGCGGCGCCCGCCCAATGCGCGACGGTGCGGTCCCCCAGCACGTCATGCCGCACCTGCAGCCGATGCTCACCAACCGACGGAAGAGCGGCCGGGGCGGCAACAGCGACGGAGCGACACACGCGGTGCCTCTGCAGACTGATGCGAGGTCCGTTGCCTCTGCGCGATGCCGATCGCCCCGACCCCGGACAGGCCAGAGTGCGGGCTGGGCCTCGTCGCCATACGCTCGGCACGCTATTCTCAGGAAGAGCGTCCGAAATAAGGACCCGTCCATGCTGGACTTGCCATCGCTCCGTGCCGAAACCGAGGTGCTTCGCGCGCTCGAGAGGCTTCGCGCCGATCTGACTTCTCTTCAACGCGGCAGCCTCCCGACGATCAAGTCGCGGCCGAGCAGGCGCGCTGCAAACGACTCCCGCCGAACAGAGCCTTCCATGTGCAAGCGTACATTCCACGTGGATCCGGACGCCGTCTCCGCGCTGTCCGACGGCGCACGGCACCTCGGTGGCCGGCAGATGGACCTGCCATTTCCGGATCCGGAACGATAACGCTCTCGCGTGTCCGTCACAGCGCCCAGCAGGGTGATTTGGTAAACCTGAACGGTCCTCCGGGCATCTCAGGGTAACGGCAGGGTCGATCCGGCTTGGCCGTCCTCACCATCACGATCATCTTCTGCCGATCATCCCGTCAGCTAACCCATTGCCTGCAAAGTGGGAATCCGCGACCGGCGCCAAGATGTTGCCGATGTCTTCGCCGATCCGGGCTCCGGCGCCAAGCTATTGCCTGAGCAGGGTATTCTGCCGGCCTGGCCTGCCATCCTTGCCGATCTTTCCAAGGCGCCGGTGGAGGCAAGCCAGCCTTCTCAGGAATCTCACGCGCCGGCCACGACCAGCCGAAATGCCCGGTTCCCTTCCACACGATGTCCGGACGGCCGGTGACGGAGACCGCATCCCGGGTTTCTCCCATGTCCGCCGTAAGAACGAACGCTGCCACCACCATTCCGCTTACCCGGCTGTGTCCTGAGGCGCTCGGGCACAGGCGTTCCACCCTCACCGGCCGACCCGGCAGGTGTCCGTGGAGTCTGGCCAGCCTTCGGCGGCCCGCCGCCATAGGGTCGGGAGACGTCAGATCTCGCAAGCCCCGCATCGGCGTGTCAGCATCGGTCAGCAAGCGTATACGCACGACAGTGAGCGACCGCTTGCGCTGACGGTCGGACACGGTATCCTTCTGCTCTGAGGGGGCTCAGCCAAGCAACGCGCGAGGACGCAATGGCGCAGCTTCCGATTCTGAAACTCCACAATCCGACGTTCCTGCCTGCCCCCGTCACGATCACGGTCGGCAACATCAAGGGCGGTGTCGGCAAAACGACGCTGGCCACCAATCTCGCGGTCTGGGCAGCGATCCGACGCTTCGCAAAGACCGCTCTCATCGACACCGATGCGCAGCAGTCGGCCGCGACCTTCGCCACCATGCGCGCCGAGACGCTCGGCGATCCGCTCTTCACCTGCGTATCGATCCTCACCGCCGAGGCCCTGAAGGTCCATGCCAGGCGCATCGCCGCGGACCATGCGCTGACCATCATCGACGCCGGCGGCCGCGACACGGCGACTCTGCGTCACGCGCTCCTGATCTCGGACGCCGTGGTCATCCCGGTCGGCCCGCGCGCTTACGATGTCTGGGCCCTGCAGCAGATGGTTGACCTGATCGCTCAGGCGAAGACGTACAACCAACGCCTCCAGACCTTCGCGGTCCTGAGCATGGCGGACCTCCGTGGCGCCGAGAGCCGCGACGTCGCCCGGATGCTCGCCGACCTCAATGGCGTGGAGTTTCTCGATACCCCCATTCGCAAGCGCACCGCCTGGTTCCGGTCAGCGGCTGACGGCAAGGGCGTCGTCGAGGCGAAGCCGCGGGACAACGGCGCAATCGAGGATCTCGAGGCGCTGACCGGATCCCTCTTCGAGCGTGTTCGGGCGTCAGCAACGATCCGCGCCTGACCACACTCGTAAACCATCGTCAACGCACGTAGACACGAGGAACCGGTTATGCGCATCAAGATGCCCACCACGATGGCCGTGCCAACCATCACCAAGCTGAACGAGGACGCGGAAGCGGCCGAAGCCTGGGCAAATGGCCCCTCTGCCGCGTCGGCAAAGAAACGTTCTCAGCCGAAACGGAAGACCCCACCCAAGCTGCTCCGCTCGTACCGCCTGCCGCAACGTCTGCTGGATCGGATCGGGCTGGTGTCCAACGAGATCGGCCTTCCCGAGTACACCATTGTCGAACTCCTGCTCAACGAGGCCCTCGCCGCCCGGGGTGTCCCGAAAACGCTCGACAAGCCCGGATGACCCCGGTTCGGATCGGCCTGAACAGCATCGCAACAAACGAACCCGTCCGCGCGTCCCCGCCACTGCTGTTCAGACGTGAGCTGATTTGCCTGGTCACGAAACCGGACAAGATGGTGATGGAAGCAGCAGCTTAACCGTCCTTCGGAATGCCCTCATGATGATCCGCCTTCGCAACGGCCCGCGCCGCCAGACCATCCAGTTGATCCGTACGGTCTACAGCCCGGAGAGGGGCCGCGGTGCGCAGACCGTGGTCGCCCGTTTGCCCGCTTCGGCGACCACGCTCCCGCCGCAGGTGTCGGCCTGCCTGACCGCCGAGGAGCGGGCGCAGGTCGAAGACTTCTTCGAGATCCGCCAGAGGCGCCACGCGGTGCAACTCGCCGACTACAACGCCGTCCACTTGAGCGCTTGTGCGGACATGATGGTGCTCGCCGCGTCCGCCTCCGGCGGATTGGCGACGGTGCAGGCCGCCGCGGAGCGCGCTGGCATCGGGACCGCTCTGC
>JAGTAM010000466.1 GCA_023422485.1 Pseudomonadota bacterium
GATTGCGACACCGAAGCGTCCGAGCCGGTCGACACCCCGGGACGAGAAGGACAGCGATCGCCCGATCCAGTCACCCGGATCAGCTCCGCTCCACCCACAATCCCGAAGACCTCCGAAACCCCCGCCCCACCAGAAGGTGGACCGCGGCGCCCCGTCGGTGAAGCAGCATTTATGGGGTCGCCGATCCGGCGTCAACGGCCAAATCGAAAAAAGTTCCGCAGCTCATCACGCCAACATCACGGCCGTGCGACAGGCCGGACGGGGACGTGTCAGCGACGGGCGTTCGGTCGCCTCAATCTGGACATGCTGGGCTCGGACATCCATTCGGTCGGCCACCCTTCATGCCTCGAACTCCCCTGTCGCTCGCATGGCGCGAGTCTGGTAGGACGAAGCGGCATCATCCGGTCCGAAGCGCCGACGCAGAGGAAGTCCGTGACGCGCGAGCGACTGAAGATCGGAGGAACGGCCGGGACGGCGAAGCAGCGCCCGCCGACGCTGCCGCGCGGCGTCGAGCCGCCGCTCAACCTCCTGGGTGCGGACGCCCGGCAGATCGACCGCCGCGACGTCAACCTGCGCTGGCTCTGTGCCAGCGCGCTCACCGGCATTACCGGCGTGCTCCTGATGGGCGCGGCGATTCACGTCTCGCTCCAGGGCGAGGTATCCCTCGCCGCCGTGTCCGACCGGCCGAATCTCGGCCCCCGTCCGCAGACTAAGGTGCCAGCCATCGAGGAACCCGGCATCGCCTCGGCGCAGAAGGGCGACCGGCTGGTGCGCAACCTGATGATCGCCTCGGCCAAGCAGAGTTTTCGCACGCCGGTCACGGTGCGGCTCGGCGACCGGGAGATCATCAAGGTCCGTCCGTTTGTCCGGATCTCGTCCAACCTGTCGATGTCGACGGGCGTGTTCGCCAGCGACATTCCCCGCTTCGATCCGATGAAGTTCGTCTCCGACGAACCGCAGGAGCGCGCGCCCGATCCCGGCGCGGCGGACGCGCCGGGGGCCGAGGTCACTGTGGTCAAGCGCGACCTCGCTGAGATCGCGATCGATCCGGCGGCGCCCGCCCTCTCGGACGAGGACGTGACCGCCCAGATCGACGAAGAACGGCGCCTCGCGGCCGAAGCCGGACGCCGCACGGCCCTGCCGCTGGCGCCGCAAATCCTGCTCTCGCGCACCCTGCAGCAGGGCTCGGCCTTCGGCGGGTTCTCGGAAAGCAACGGAAAGGGCAAGCTCGGCGAGGACAACAGCCCGTTCAAGTCGATCGAGGTGCTCGTCGTCCCCGAGAACGTGACCAAGCTTGCCAAGGTGGAGCTCCGCTCGGGCGAGGCGCCGCTCGTGGAGGAGCGTGACCTCGCACTCAAACGCGGCGAGACGCTCGACGGCGTTCTGAAAGCAACGGGGCACGCCTCCGATCCGGCAATCGCCGGCATCGTGACGGCGCTCGGCGGCCGGGCCAAGGTCGCGGCCCTGTCGGAAGGCCAGCAGTTCCGCCTGCAGATCGCGCCCGGCCCGAAGCCCGGCGACGGGCGGCAGGTGACCCGGGTGGTGCTGTTCGGCGAGAGCGGCGTCCAGTCGATCGCGGCGATCAACGATCACGGAGCCTTCGTTCCCGTGGCGCCGCCCGTGGACGAGTCGCGGGGGCGCACGCGAGAGCAGGCTCATGCCGAGACGCCGGACGACGAGGAGGAGGCGGAGGGCAACGGACCGCGGCTCTACCAGAGCCTCTACGAGACCGGGGCACGTCACGAGGTGCCGCGCTCGACGGTTGAGGATATCGTCCGGATCTTCAGCTACGACATCGACTTCCAGCGCCGTATCTCGTCGGGCGACGGGATCGACCTGTTCTACACCTACGACGAGGAGGCCGGGCCCGGCGCCTCCGAGCGGCCGGAACTGCTCTACGCCGCGCTCAATCTCGGCGGCGAGTCGCGCAAGGTCTACCGCTTCCAGTCACCGGATGACGGCTCGATCGACTATCTCGACGAGCAGGGTCGCTCGCTCAAAAAGTTCCTGATCCGCAAGCCCATCGCCGACGGCATCATGCGCTCAGGGTTCGGCTACCGGCGCCACCCGATCCTCGGCTACGCCAAGCTGCATACCGGCGTCGATTGGGCCAACCCGATCGGCACGCCGATCGTGGCCGCCGGCAACGGCACCGTGATCAAGGCGGAATGGGATTCGGGCTACGGCCGCCGGGTCGAGGTGCAGCACATCAACGGCTACGTCACGACCTACAACCACATGTCGCGCTTTGCCCGCGGCATCAGCGCGGGCACCCGTGTCCGGCAGGGACAGGTGATCGGCTATGTCGGCTCCACCGGCCTGTCCACCGGCGCCCACCTGCACTACGAGGTGATCATCAACGGCCACTTCGTCGATCCGATGAAGATCCGGGTGCCCCGCGGGCGGGAGCTCGACGGGCGCCTGCTCGCCGAGTTCAAACGCCAGCGCGACCAGACCGAGGCGACGATGCAGAAGTCGAAGACCGCGACAGCCATGGCTCAGCGCGACGCGATGCGGTGACACGCAGCGTCGAGATCGGTGCGGCGGGCGCCCAGGCCGACCCGATCAGGATCGCGCGAAACAATCGCATCGTGCCTGGCCCCCTGACGGCCGCCCGCCGCCCCTCACGGATTCCCGAAGGACCGATGTGGCACAAGCCCCAGTGAGACGCTGGATCAACCAAAGGTTCGAAACCCGAGTCTGATCCGTACATCCTCGGCGGTGATGCCGCGGGCGCGCAGGTCGGCGAGGGATTCGGAGCCCTTCGACTTGGCGAGCTTCTCGCCGTCCTCGTCCCGGATCAACGCGTGGTGATGATAGGCCGGCGACGGAAGGCCTAGGACGCGCTGGAGCAAGGCGTGGAGATCGGTGGCCGCCTCAAGATCCTGCCCGCGCACCACATGGGTGATCCCCTGCAGAGCGTCGTCACAGACGACCGCGAGGTGGTAGCTCGTCGGCACATCGCGCCGGACGATCACCGCGTCACCCCATCGGCGCGGCGCGGCGGCGACAGTCTCCAGAGCGCCGTCATCGGGTGAGAAGCGGCGGATGACGGGTGGTTCGGAAACGGAACGAAGCGCGGCCGGCATGTCGAGGCGCCAAGTATGCGGCTCCCCCCGCTCGCAGCGCGCCATCGCTACGTCGTTCGACAGGTGGCGGCAGGTGCCTGGATAAAGGGGGGCGCCGTCAGGATCGCGCGGCGCCCATTCGCCGCTTGCCGCACGGGCCGCGACCTCTGCCGCAATCTGGCCCCGCGAGCAGAAGCAGGGATAGATCAGGCCGCGGGCTGCCAGTCGGTCGCGTGCGGCGGCGTAGTCTGGAAAATGCTCGGATTGGCGGCGGACGGTCGGCTCGAAGTGCAGGCCGAGCCAATCGAGGTCGGTCAGGATGCCGGCCACGAATTCCGGCCGGGAGCGGCCGAGATCGATGTCCTCGATGCGCAGCAGCAGCCGGCCGCCGAGCCGCTCGGCGATGTGCGCGTTCAGAAGCGCGGAATAGGCGTGGCCGAGATGCAGCCGACCGTTTGGGCTCGGCGCGAAGCGCAGAACTGGCTCCTGTGCCGGCATCCTCCCGTCAGACAGCCGGCGTTCCCCCTTCACGGCTCTCCGGTGCTGCCCAGGCAGGTCATGGGACCGGGCGTGCAGGCGATGCCCGGCAGCGAACAGGCGATCTCCTCCCCGATGCGGCGGCAGACTTTGCAGCCGTCCCCCCATTCGGCGCAGTTCGGGTTCTGTGCCGGGTCCGAGATCGGAGCCAGTGTCGGCCCGGGGGGGTGGGCGGGGCGGGTCGCCAGGGCTCCGATCAAGACGGTCGCAGCGACGAGGGCGATTGTGGCCCAGGTGACCCGGCGGTCGAGGCGAGCGGTCTGCGGATCGGGCGAGAGGTCGGCGGCCATGGCTGCGGTGTTCGCGCGGATACCGGAGGACTGTCAACGCCGCCGGCCCGGCGGACCATGGCCGAGACTGGGCAGGTCCATCGGACTCCGCTCACGAAATTGTGGGCGTTGCACGCACGCGTCACAGGCAATCTGCGCATGTGAGGCGGGAACTTCCGGCACGCTCGTTGCGATGTCGCAAACCGGACGATCAAGACGCACACTCAGCAAGAAGCGACCTCGGGAGGAGAGAGACCCACGCCACCACGGAGCCTCCACGCATGCTCTACGGCCTCTACTTCCTGACCTGCATGGTCGCGAACCCCACCCACTGCGTCATGCGGGTTCACCGCTTCAACGACGATATCGTCACTCCGCAGCAATGCCTCTCGGTGGCCCAGCCGCAAATGGCGGCCTGGCAGAACGCCCACGGTGACCGCTGGCGGGTTGCCCGCTTCCGCTGCGGTGCGCCGCCGCGGGATGACGGGACGCGGATCTGAGCCTTCCGCATCCCGCCCCTTCCCCGAGCCCTTACGACGCCGGCTTGGCGGGGTTGCCCGCCAGCGCCGCCGCGACGGCACGGGCGAAGGCCACCGGATCGCGCGGCGTGTCGCCATCCTGAACGCGGGCGAGGTCGAGCAGCGTCCCGGCCTCGGCCTTCAGATCCTCTCCGGCCTCGGCCCGGTCGTTGAGCGATCGGATCAGGGCGTGGCGCGGGTTGATCTCCAGAATCGACGCGGACCCGCCGAAGCCGCGGCCGGCCCGGCGCAGCAGGCGCTGCATCTGCAGGTCGGGGCCCATGCCGGAGGCGGCGAGCACCACGGCACTGTCCACGAGGCGGTCCGTGCTGCGCACGTCGGACACGTCGGGCTCCAGCGCGAGCTTGAGGGCGGCCACGAGCCCGTCGACCGGCGCCGCTTCCTCCACCGCCTCCCCATCGGTCTGGAGCTTGGCGAGATCGGCCGAGCCTTGCGTGACCGAGCGCAGCGGCATGG
>JAGTAM010000470.1 GCA_023422485.1 Pseudomonadota bacterium
ATCAAGGGCGGCGAGGACGAGCGCGAGGCCGTGGTCGCCAATTGCGCGCCGGCGGGACCGGCCGGCAAGCCGGGCGAGCCGGGCTCGGCCGGGCAGCAGGGGACGGCGGGGCTGCAAGGACCGCCCGGTCCCGCGGGCGCCGCGGGGCCGAAGGGGGATGCCGGACCCAAGGGCGACCAGGGACCGAAGGGAGAGGTCGGCCCCAAGGGCGAAGCGGGCCCTAAGGGTGAAGCGGGTCTCGCCGGAGCTCCGGGCACGCCGGGACCGAAGGGTGAACCGGGCGCGAAGGGCGAGCGCGGCCCCAAAGGCGATCCGGGCGCGAAAGCCGAGGCCGCCGCGACGGTGCCGGCCCCGTTCCGGGTCGTGCGGGCGCGCGCCTGCACGGACACGGGCTGCACGCTCACCTGCGAGGCGGGCGAGGTGCTGGCCTCGGCCACCTGCCAGACAGGCGGTGCGGCGGCCCTGGACGGGGAGGCCAAGGCCTCATGTCCGGCCGGCAGCGGCGGCATGGTCGGGATCTGCGCCCGGCCCTGAGCCGGGCTCAGGTCTGCCGATCGAGCCAGGCGAGCATCCCCTTCGCCGCCGCCCGGCCGCTGGCGAAGGCGGCCTGGAGCAGGTAGCCGCCGGTCGGCGCCTCCCAATCGAGCATCTCGCCGGCCAGGAACAGGCCGGGCCGTGCCCGCAGCATCAACTGCGCGTCGAGTTCGCTGAAGGCGACGCCGCCCGCCGTCGAGATCGCCCGCGCGATCGGGGCCGGCGCGCCGAGCCGAAGGGGCGCCGCCTTGATCGCCGCCGCCAGCGCGGCGGCTTCCGACGGCAGGGCGTTGGCATGCGCCTCGCGCAGCAGGCCGATGGCGGCGGGGCTGAGCGAGGCTGCCTTGCGCAGGCGGGTGGAGAGACTCTCGCCGGGCCGGCTTTTGGCGAGGCGCGCCGTCAGGGCGCCGGCATCGAGATCCGGGCGCAGGTCGAGGACGAGTTCGGCAGCGCCGTCGCGCTCCACCGCCTCGCGGATCGGCCGCGAGAGCGCGTAGATCACGCCCCCTTCGATGCCGTCCGCCGTGGCGACAGCCTCGCCGCGGGCGCTCGTTGCACCGATGCGCGCGGCGAGGCGCTTGAGCGGCTCGCCCGCGAAGCGCCCGGAAAAATGCGCCGACCAAGCGACGCGGAAGCCGACATTGGCGGGCCTGAGGGGCGCGACAGCGACACCGCACCCCTCCAGCAGCGGAACCCAGGCCCCGTCCGATCCGAGCCGCGGCCAACTCGCGCCGCCGAGCGCGAGCAAAGCCGCCCGCGGCCGGACGACCTGCACCCCCTCCGGCGTGTCGAAGCGCAGCGCACCCTCCTCCAGGCCGACGAGCCGGTGCCGGGTGCAAATCGCGACGCCCAACGCATCCAGGCGGGCGAGCCAGGCGCGCAGCAGCGGCGAGGCCTTGAAGCTTTCCGGGAAAACCCGGCCGCTTGAGCCGACGAAGGTCGTCTGCCCTAGTTCGTCGCACCACGCCCGCAGCGCGTCGGGCGGATAGGCCTCGACCGCCGCCGGCAAGCGCGGATCGACCGGGGCGTAGCGCTCCAGAAAGTCCGGCAGCGGCTCGGAATGGGTCAGGTTGAGCCCGCCGCGCCCGGCGATGAGCAGCTTGCGGCCGACCGACGTCATGCGCTCGTAGACCGTGACCGCCCGTCCCGCGTCGGCCAAACACTCCGCCGCCGCAAGCCCCGCCGGCCCGCCGCCGACGATGGCGATTTCGTTCTCTCGATCCGCATCCATGATCCGCGGCAGGGCCCGGAGCGAGCCCCGCTGTCAAGCGCTACGGACTCGAAAATCCGTCACTCGCTTTGTGGTGATGGCCAGGGATGAAAATCGCGCTGCCCTTGATTCGACGCGATCTCCTCTCTAACTGCCCGGCATCGGCTGCGGGCCCCTCTGGCGGAACGCGCACCGTGCTCCTCGCGACGCTCCCGGACTTCCGGTGAGACCATCCGTCCGCCGGATCGGCGGCCCGTTCGGGAGAGGCGCGGCAGACGCTTCCGCGATGTCGGAGCCGATGCTCTCCCGAAAGTGAAGCATCCGGTCCCGCACGATGATGATGGAATTTTTCACCCACGAGTGGCTTGGCAAGCCCGTCTGGATGTGGCTCGGCTTCCACGCCTTGGTGGCCGGGCTGCTCGCCTTCGATCTCGGCCTGCTCCACCGCGACAAGAACCACGAGATCGGCGTGAAGGAGAGCCTGCTCCTCACCGCCTTCTACTTCACCCTCGGCCTCGCTTTCGGCGGCTGGATCTGGTGGATGCTCGGGTTCGACCCGGCTCAGGAATACGTGACCGGCTTGGTGATCGAGAAGTCGCTGTCGATGGACAACGTCTTCGTGATTGCGGTCATTCTCACCTCGCTGGGCGTGCCGCGGGCGGCCCAGCACCGGGTGCTGGTCTGGGGCATCCTCGCCGCCGTGCTCCTGCGCGGCCTGATGATCGGGCTCGGCTCCGCCCTCGTGCAGCAAGCGCACTGGGTGCTCTCGGTCTTCGCCGTCTTTCTTCTCTATATCGGCGTCAAGATGCTCGTCTCGAAAGAGGAGGACGAGCAGGACATCCAGAACAGCACCTCCATGCGGCTGCTCAAGAAGTGGGTCCGCATCACCGAGAAGCCGGAGGGGCAGCACTTCATCGTCCGCAAGCCCGACCCGAAGACGGGCAAGACCGTGCGCTGGCTGACGCCGCTCGCCGTCGCGCTGGTGCTCGTCAACATCGCGGACGTGATCTTCGCCGTCGACAGCGTGCCGGCGATCTTCGCGATCACCACCGACCCGTTCATCGTCTACACCTCGAACATCTTCGCCATCCTGGGCCTGCGTGCGCTCTATTTTGCGCTTGCGGCGATGGTGGACCGCTTCGCCTACCTGAAGACGGCGCTCGCCCTGATCCTGCTGTTCATCGGCGCCAAGATCATCGTGGCCGACACGTTCGACCTCGTCCACCTGCCGCCGTGGGTCTCGCTCCTCGTGACCCTGGTCCTGCTCACCTTCGGTGTCGTCTACAGCCTGTGGCGCACCCGCGCCGCGGCGGAGCCGGAGAACCAGAAATCCCCGGCGGAAATCGCACATAGAACCTGAGGCGGCTCTCGATCCGCGCCGGCGCCTTCCCGATCCGGCACGCTGCGCCGGCAGGGTCTCGGACGGTTCGTTCACGATCTTGCGCGATGCTGGGGACAGGCCGGGGAACCGGCTGCGTCCCCAGCGTTTTCGGGCTCGACCATGCGGCGTTTCCTGACCGGCGGCATCAAGGCGATCCTGGCCATCGCCGTCCTCTCTACCGCCGCCCATTGGGCGATGCGGGTCCAGCGTGACCCCGCTTCTCCGGGCATGCCGGTTGCAGCGCTGGCCGATCCCGTCACCACCGGGTCGATCCCATCCCGAAAGGCCGAGCGCCCGGCCGCGGAGGCGGCGGTCGTGCCGGCGAGCCTCGGTGGCGGTCTCGACCAGGACCACCTCGCCAAGCTGATGGCCGGCGCCGCCTCGGATCGGCCGAAGCTGCAGAAGGCCGTCGCCAAGCGCTGAGCATCGACGCAGGTCCCATCAGGCATGAAAAAGCCGCCGGCCCGAAGGTCGGCGGCCTTGGCGTGTGAGGACGTGCGATCAGGCGGCGAGTTGGCGCGGCTCGTGGCGGCCTTCCTTCACTTCCTCCACGATCTTGGCGCAGAAGGCATCGAGGTCGCCGGGATTGCGGCTGGTGATGATGCCGTTGTCGGTCACGACCTCCTTGTCCTGCCAGTTTCCGCCCGCGTTGATCACGTCGGTCTTGATCGAGGCGAACGAGGTCAGCGTGCGCCCCTTGACCGCCCCGGCCTCGATCAGCAGCCAGGGGCCGTGGCAGATCGCGGCCACGACCTTGCCGGAGGTGACGAAGCTTCGCACCACCTCCAGCGCCTTCGGCTCGAGGCGCAGCTTGTCCGGGTTGATCTGTCCGCCCGGCAGAACGACGGCGTCGTAATCGGCCGGGTTCACGCTCTCGAGGTCGAGATCGACCGGCACGTCCTTGCCCCAATCGGTCTTGTCCCAGCCGCGGATCGTGCCCTTCGACTGGCGCGATTGCGGGCTTGCCACGGTGACCTTGGCGCCGGCTTCCTTCAGCTTCGCCTGCGGCACCGTCAGCTCGCTCTCCTCGAAACCGTCGGTGGCGACGATGAGGATTTTGGCCTCGCGGATATCGGGCATTGTGTTGGCTCCGTCTGTATCGGGGGATTGCCGGGCCAACCGGTCGCCTGGAGCGAGGTTCCGAGCACGGTGACAGCGTCGCACCCGCGCCGGTGACGCTCGAACCAGGAACGGAACCGGACCGAGGGGCATGTGTTGGACCGCCACTGCCCGAAACCAACGAAGGAGGCGGTCCATGGCCAATCCTGGCATCCCGACCCCCGAGCCCACCCCCGGCGGCCAGATCCCCGGCGATCTCCCGCCGCCGCCGCAGCCCGACGAACAGCCCGATATCGGCCCGACCGGCCCGCGCACGCCCTATC
>JAGTAM010000487.1 GCA_023422485.1 Pseudomonadota bacterium
CGGGGAGGGCGCGCGATGCGCCCGGGGCGGAGTCGAACGACGCCGTCGCCATGGCTCAAGACCTTAGGAAGCTGGAACGGCTCTCATATAGGCGCATTCGGGCGGGAACGCGACTGCACCCGATTCCGGGGAGCGTCCCGCGATTTCGCGGGCGACCGGCGTCAGCCCTGCAGTTCCACCTCCAGGAACGCCCGCACCTCCGCCGCGTCGATCCCCGGGGCGATGAAGCTCTGGCCGATGCCGCGGGCGAGGATGAAGGTGAGCTGGCCGTCGCGGACCTTCTTGTCCTGGGCCATGGCGTCGAGGAGCGCGGCCGGATCGCCGGCCCCGCCCGGCACCTGTTGCCGCCGGGGCGGCTGGCCGGCGAGCGCGAGATGGTTGGCCACGCGCCCCGCATCCTGGCCGGGGCACAGGCCGAGCCGGGCCGAGAAGCGGAAGGCGAGCGCCAACCCGATCGCGACGCCCTCGCCGTGGACGAGACGGGCGGCATCGTAGCCGGTCAGCCGCTCCAGGGCATGGCCGAAGGTGTGGCCGAGATTGAGCAGGGCGCGCTCGCCGTCCTCCCGCTCGTCGCGGGTCACGACCCCGGCCTTGGCGCGGCAGCAGGCAGCCACCGCCTCGTCGCGCTCGGGGCCGCCGGAGAAGATGCCGGCCCAGTTCGCCTCGCACCATTCGAAGAAGTCGGCGTCGCCGATCAGGCCGTACTTGGCGACCTCGGCATAGCCGGCTCGCATCTCGCGCTCGGAGAGCGTGTCGAGGGTGGCGGTGTCGGCCAGAACGAGGCGCGGCTGGTGGAAGGCGCCGATCAGGTTTTTTCCCAGCGGCGAGTTGATCCCGGTCTTTCCGCCGACGGAAGAATCAACCTGCGCGAGCAGGGTCGTCGGAACTTGGAGGAAGCGGACCCCGCGTCGTAGCGAGGCCGCCGCGAAACCCGCGAGATCCCCGACCACGCCCCCGCCGAGCGCCACCACGAGGTCGCCGCGCTCGATCTTATGAGCCAGCAAACCATCGCTGACACGGGCGAATTCCGCGTAGCTTTTCGAGGCCTCGCCCGGCGGCACGGCGATGATCCCGCAGCGCAGACCGGCGGCCTCTAGGCTCGACCGCA
This sequence comes from Pseudomonadota bacterium, assembly GCA_023422485.1. Lineage (GTDB taxonomy): Bacteria > Pseudomonadota > Alphaproteobacteria > Rhizobiales > Beijerinckiaceae > Methylobacterium. The sequence continues at coordinate 1,109 of JAGTAM010000487.1, forward strand.
CGCGCTCGCCGTAAAGCCCGGCGACCGTCTCATCCGTGACGATGCCGGCGGCTCTCGCGCCGAGATCGCGCGCTTCCGCGCCCACCGCATCGATCAGGCCGCGGCCGATACGAATATCGTATTCACGCCCACCCGAGAGAGGAACGTTCACGCGCGTTGACGGTTGGTTCATGGAATATGTCAAATGTTGTTCTTGGGACACGCGGGACGGGTTGATGTGAAGGTCGAGGGCTTCCATCACGTCTTCCACCACGCGGTCGTGAGACACTTCGCGGGACAAGACCGTGACATCGGCCTGGGCATAGACTGGATGGCGCACCTCCATCAGCGCACGCATGGTCGCTTCCGGATCCTCGGTCTGGAGAAGAGGGCGCGTGTTGCGCTTGCGCACGCGGCGCATCAGCACGTCGAGATCCGCCTTGAGCCAGACCGAGATGCCGCCCTCGGCGATGCGCGCCCGCGTCGCCTCGCGCATGAAGGCGCCGCCGCCGGTGGCCAGCACCATCGGCCCCTCGCGCAGCAGGCGCGCGATCACGCGCTCCTCCCCCTCGCGGAAGCTCGCCTCGCCGTAGATGGCGAAGATGTCGGCGATGGTGAGCTTGGCCGCCGCCTCGATCTCGTGGTCGGCGTCCTTGAACATCAGGCCGAGGCGGCTGGCGAGGCGGCGGCCGACGGTGCTCTTGCCCGCCCCCATCAGGCCGACGAGCACGATCGACCGGGCTCCGAGGCCACGGCGCAGGCGTGCTTCGATCGGTTCGCCAAGCGGCGGCGCCGGCGGCAGGGGAGCGGTCATCGGGCGGTCATAGACGGTTTTGCGGACACGGCGAAGCGTCCGGTACCGCCGACGGCGCCGAGTCGAAACCCCTTCAGTCTCTTCCCGCCCGTCGTCCAAACGGGATCAGTACAAAAACCAGGACTGTTAGGGGTTGCAAAGTGTCGCGTGGACGGGAAGGCTCGTACGCGAGCGCGTGGGACGGCACCGCTCTCGACTAGGCTTGCCTCGTCGAGTGCCCCCACGCTTGTTGTCTCAGTGCCAGGAAAGTCATGTTGCCGTACGGATCTCTCTCCCTTCCCGTCACCCTGACCGACAGCGAGGGGGAGGCGAATGATCCGAACTCCGATCCGCGCGCCGGCTCCTCCCGCCCCTCACGCCTCAGCGGCCCCGCGGCCCGCGCCAGACCCACGCCGGTCTCGACGGACGCGCGGCTGCTGGCCATCGCCACGGAACACCTGACCCGGCTCGGGCCGAAACGGGTGACCGTGGTGGCGGTCGCCGCGGAAGCAGGCATGACCCATGCCAACGTCTACCGCTACTTCCCGTCGAAGGATGCCCTGCTCGACGCCGTGGCCGGGCGCTGGCTTCGCGACCTCGAAACCGAACTCGCCGGCATTGCCGACGCGCCCGATCCCGCCGACGACAAGATCGAGCGCTTCATCAGCGCGCTCGCCAACGCTCAGAGCGAGATGCTGACCCGCGAGCCCAACCTGTTCGCCGTGCATCTCGATGCCACCGTCGCCTCCCGTCCGATCGCCCGCCGCCACCGCGTGCGGCTGCGCGCCCTCGTCGAGCGCGTGGTGGAGGAAGGCATCGGCACCGGCGTCTTCGCCGCCCGCGACCGCGAGCGGGCCATCGCCGTCATCTTCGACGCGAGCTACCGCTTCACCCATCCGGTGGCGATCCAGCACGATGCGGACGTGCCCCGCGACCTGTTGGATGCCCGGCTCGGCGCCGTGATCCAGTCGATTCAGCGGGCTCTGCGGACAGGGACCTTCTGAATACGAAATATGAGCCTGCCGCTGCATCGCGGCGCGAGAGAATATTCGCCGAATGACAGACTGAAAATACTGTCACCAACCCCTTGCCGGCTGTTCTTTGCCGCCATCAAGGAGGCCAAGCATCTGAATTTCAAAGTTTTTCTGAAAGCCTCATCGGTTCTGAGGCTTCTACGGCCGCGATCCAGCCTCGCTAACCCGGACCTTCGTCGGGTTGAAGGCCTGTGGCTTTTCCGCCAAACACCGCCCGCATCAGAATGGATCGGCGAAGGTTCGGCCGCAGCGCACCATCCGCGACATCGCTGACACGTTTTTTCCGAACC
>JAGTAM010000422.1 GCA_023422485.1 Pseudomonadota bacterium
CGGCACCGGCGCGGCGACGGGGGCGGGGCGCAGGGCCGGGGAACGGCCAGCCTCGGCTCGCTCCTCCTCGGCCGTCTCAAGAGCGGCCTCGGACCGGCCGGCATCCTCACGAAGCGACATGGCTGACATCCCAGACATGTATTGACCGAACCGTTCGGTCACTTGGCGGGTCGAGTTGACGCCGCCCTCATTCGGAGGCTAGCTATCACTGACTGAACGGTTCGGTCAATGCGGACGGGTCAGAGTAAGCGGATCAGGCGATGGCACGCGCGGCGATACAGGAACGGGGGCAGGCGGCCTCGCAGGGAGCCTCTCAGGCGTCCTCTTCGGGCGAGAGCGAGAAGCGCCGGCAGATCCTCGAGGGCGCGCGTCAGGTCTTCATGGCGTCCGGCTTCGACGGGGCCAGCATGGGCGAGATCGCCAAGGCGGCCAACGTCTCGAAGGGCACGCTGTACGTCTACTTCGACAGCAAGGAGGCGCTGTTCGAGGCCCTGACCACCGAGGCGAAGGCGGGGCTGGCCGAGAACCTGTTCCGGCTCGACGCGGACGACCCGGACGTGCGCGCTGTGCTGACGCGGCTCGGCACCAGCTATCTCGCGATGATGGCGCGGCCGGAGCACGTCTCGATCATCCGCATGGTGATCGGCGCCTGCGAGAAGTTTCCCCGGTTCGGGCAGGCCTTCTACGAGGCCGGCCCGGCCTGCGGGGTCGGCCGGCTCAAGGCCTATCTCGATGCGCAGGTCTCGGCCGGGCGTCTCGCCGCCGTCGACACCGATCTCGCCGCCAAGCACTTCCTCCAGCTCTGCCAGGCCGGGATGCTGACGCGCCTGCTGTTCAACGCCGGCGCGGCGCCCGGCGAGGCGGAGATCGCTCACCGGGTCGCGGAGGCCGTGCGGGTCTTCTACGCCGGTTACGGGCCGGCCGCGGCGCGATAACCGCGCTCACCCCGCGAGCGCGAAGGCGGGATCGTCGGCGAAGTCGCCGCCGGTCAGGATCGCCTGCTCCAGGCCGCAGGCCGCCGGCAGCAGGTTCTCGGCAAAGAAGCGGGCCAGCGCGATGCGCGCGGCGTGGGCCGGATCGGTCTCGCCCGCCTTCACCGCCACGCTCGACGCGAGCCCCGCCGTTGCGAGGCAGGCCGCGCCTTGCACCAAGCCGAACAGGCGGAGATACGGCGTCGCGCCCGGCAGCGCCTCCTGCGGCCGGTTCGAGCCGAGCGCCTTCAGCAGGAAGCTCGTCGCCCGGTCGAGGCTGCCGATGCCCTCGCGCAGGCGCGCTGCCGCGTGACCGAAGCCGGGTGCGCCGTCCTTCAGCAGGCCCTCCGCCACCCGCCGCATCGCGGCGATCTGGGCGCCGACCGTGGCGCCGCCGTTGAGCGGCAGCTTGCGGGTGACGAGATCGATCGCCTGGATGCCGTTGGTGCCCTCGTAGATGCCGAGGATGCGGGCATCGCGCATGAGCTGGGCCGCGCCGGTCTCCTCGACGAAGCCCATGCCGCCATGGATCTGGACGCCGAGCGAGGTCACCTCGTTGGCGATGTCGGTGGAGAAGGCCTTTGCCACCGGCGTCAGCAGCGAGGCGCGGTCATGCGCCACCTTGCCCTCGGGGCCGTGCGCCGCGTCGAGGGCCTGGGCGGTGAGGTAGCAGATGCCGCGCGCCGCCGCCGTGTAGGCTTTCATGGTGAGCAGCATGCGCTGGATGTCGGCATGCGCGACGATGGCGCTGACCGGCTCGGGAGCCCCCGGCGCCCGGCCCTGGCGGCGCTCGCGGGCATAGTCGAGGGCCTTCTGGTACGCGGCTTCCGCGACGCCCACGCCCTGCAGGCCGACATTGAGCCGGGCCGAGTTCATCATCGTGAACATGCAGGCCAGGCCGCGGTTCTCCTCGCCGATCAGCCAACCGGTGGCCCCGCCACCGTCGCCGAAGGCCATGGAGCAGGTCGGCGAGGCGTGGATGCCGAGCTTGTGCTCGATTCCGGAGCAGCGCAGGTCGTTGCGGCTCCCGTCCGGCAGCACCTTCGGCACCAGGAACAGCGAGATGCCGCGGGTGGCGGCCGGCGCGTCCTTCAGCCGGGCCAGCACGAGGTGGCAGATGTTGTCGGCAAGGTCGTGCTCGCCGTAGGTGATGTAGATCTTGGCGCCCGTGATCCGGTAGCTGCCGTCGCCGTTGGGCTCGGCGCGGGTGCGCAGCCCCGAGAGGTCCGAGCCCGCCTGCGGCTCGGTCAGGTTCATGGTCGCGGTCCACTCGCCCGAGACGAGCTTTTCGAGGTAGCGATCCTTGAGGTCGTCGGAGCCGTGGGCGGCCAGCGCCTCGATCCCGCCGGCGGTGAGCAGGGGGCAGAGGCCGAAGGCGAGGTTGGCGCCGTTCCACATCTCGGTGCAGGCGGCGGCGATCAGGTGCGGCAGGCCCTGGCCGCCATGGTCGGGCGCGGCGAGCACGCCGTTCCAGCCGCCCTCGACGAAGGCGCGGTAGGCCGACACCCAGCCCGGCGCGGTGGTGACGGTGCCGTCCGCGAACGGCGTGCCGTGGCGGTCGCCGATGCGGTTCAAGGGAGCGATGACGTGGCCGGCGAGCCGGCCCGCCTCTTCGAGGATGGCGAGCGCGTCCTCCGGGCCGATCTCGGCCCCGCTATGCGCCAGCACGGCGTCGAGCCCCGCGACGTGACGGAGCGTGAAGGCCATCTCCTCGACGGGTGCGCGATAGCTCATGGTCGTCTCACCGTTCCTCCCGCGGCCCGCGAGGACCGCGATCCCGTTTGACGGCTTGTGGCCGCAGGGGCTAGAGCCTCCTCCCGTATCCGGGAGGAGGCTCTCGCTTCCCGTTTCGCATCGTCTTCTTCCGACAAGCCGGCGACCACCTTTCGGGACGATGCTCGGGGCCGGCCGTTCTTCCTCGCATCCACTCCGACATGGACGCCCCACCGTCAACCATCCCCACGCTGCGCCTGACCGCCGACGCGGACGACCTCGCGCGAGCGGCCGCGCTGATCGGGGCGGGGCACCTCGTCGCCCTGCCGACGGAGACGGTCTACGGGCTCGGGGCCGATGCCACCGCTCCGGAGGCGGTGGCCGCGATCTATGCGGCCAAGGGCCGCCCGCGCTTCAACCCGCTGATCGCCCATGTCGCGACGATCGAGGCCGCGCTCGCCGAGGGCGTGTTCGACGAAGCTGCCCTCCGGCTCGCGGAAAGGTTCTGGCCGGGGCCGCTGACCCTCGTGG
>JAGTAM010000532.1 GCA_023422485.1 Pseudomonadota bacterium
AACACACCCCCCGCGGCCCCCCCCCCCCCCCCCCCCCCCCCCCCCTCTCTTTCATCTGTCCCTTACATCGTCTTGCTCCCGAGGGTCGATCTGCGGCTTCCCGGGACGAGGCGGCGAAGCGAAGGCCCTAGACCGCCGGCACGCCCTGCGGTCCGCCGATGCGCTGGGCCGCCTCGAACCGGTTGAGGAAGCGCGGCTCCTTCTCCGGTGCGATGCGGATGGTCAGAGCGATGGCACCGGTCGTCTCGGATTGCCGGTCGAGCACCTCGGCATTCTCGTAGAGCCAGTTCAGGGCGGCGCCATCCTCCGGCGGCAGCGTCACCGCGAAGGTCGAGCGCGCCCGCGCCACCTGTCCCTCGATCCGCTCGGCGAGCGCCGACAGCCCCTCCCCCGTCAGAGCCGAGACGAGAATCGGCGCGGCCCCGCCATCGCGATGGGCGGCGCTGAGGTTGACGAGCCGGGTGCGCTCGCCCTCGTCCAGAAGATCGGCCTTGTTCCAGACCTCGATGATCCGCTCCGCGTCCGGCTCGATCCCGAGTTCGCGCAGCACGCCCTCGACATCCTCGGCCTGGGCCTGAGTGTCGCCATGCGAGACGTCGCGCACGTGGAGCAGGATGTCGGCCTCGATCACGTCCTCCAGCGTGGCGCGGAAGGCGGCGATCAACGAAGTCGGCAGGTCCGAGATGAAGCCGACCGTGTCGGAGAGAATCACGGTCTCGCCATGCGGCAGCTTGGTCGCCCGCGCCGTCGGGTCGAGGGTGGCGAACAGCATGTCCTGCGCCCGCACCTCGGCCTTGGTCAGCGCGTTGAAAAGCGTCGACTTGCCCGCGTTCGTGTAGCCGACCAACGCCACGATCGGGTACGGCACCCGCGCGCGGCTCTTGCGGTGCAGGCCGCGGGTCCGCGTCACCGCGTCGAGATCGCGCTCGATCCGGGTCATCCGCTCCTGGATCATCCGCCGGTCGGCCTCGATCTGAGTCTCGCCGGGACCGCCGAGGAAGCCGAAGCCGCCGCGCTGACGCTCCAGGTGGGTCCAAGACCGCACAAGCCGGGATTTCTGGTAGGCGAGATGGGCGTGCTCGACTTGGAGGGTGCCCTCGCGGGTCGAGGCGCGGCGGCCGAAGATCTCGAGGATCAGGCCGGTCCGGTCGATCACCTTGGCGCCCCAGGCCTTTTCAAGGTTGCGCTGCTGCACCGGCGAGAGGGCGCAATCCATCACCACGAGGCCGATTTCCTCGGCCGTGATCATCCCGGCGACCTCCTCCACCCGGCCCTTGCCGAGATAGGTCGAGGGACGCGGGCGCTGGAGATGCACCGAGATCGCCCGCGCCACGTCGAGATCGATCGCGGCCGCCAAGCCCACCGCCTCGTCGAGCCGCGCCTCGTCGGAACGCACGATCTCGGTCTGTCCGGGTACGGGACGCTGGGCGGCACGGGTGAGGTAGGGGCCGAGGACCAGCGTGCGGGTCGCGGCGGCAATCTCGCCCTCGGGGGCGGCCTTCGCCTGCAGGCGCGCTTCGCCGGGCGGAAGGAGTTCAGTCATGGAATCTCCGTGTCATCGTTCCCTTATGTCGGAACGATGACGCCATTTTGCATCCGGCGGCCTACGCAAATGTCGCGATGCGGCTCGCCGGGACCGCATTTCGCTGACAGCAAAGCCGGATCGACGTGAAAAACAACGGGCGGCGCAATTTAGCTCGAAGCGAACGAGCGCGCCTGCCGCCGTGTCACGCCTTCTCGGGCGCCGTCTCGTCCGGCTCGAACAATTGCACCGGGTGTCCCGGCATGATCGTCGAGATCGCGTGCTTGTAGACGAGCTGCGAGTGCCCGTCGCGGCGGAGCAGGACGCAGAAGTTGTCGAACCAGGTCACGACACCTTGAAGCTTGACACCATTGACGAGGAAGATCGTCAGCGGGATCTTGTTTTTGCGGACATGGTTCAGGAACGTGTCCTGGAGGTTCTGAGCGCGCTCGCCCGCCATTTCTTTTTATCCTTGTTTCCAGAACGCAACCGCGGATCGGCACGGCCCCGTGCCTTGAGTCGCGGGACGGCGACTCTCTCGTGATGGGACCACTCTGCCGAGCGTTTCCATTACAGGGCGAAGCTTGCCGCGATGCAAGAGGCAGCCTGCGGGGCAGAGCGTCAATATCCACCCCTTGCAACCGTACCCGCCGCCGATTCGCCCGCACGAACCGACGGCGAGGCGCGTCACGGGCCGATGCCGAGCGACTTCAGCTTCCTGTGGAGGGCCGAGCGCTCCATGCCGATGAACTCGGCGGTGCGGGAGATGTTGCCGGAGAAGCGGGCGATCTGCGCGATGAGGTATTCGCGCTCGAAGATCTCGCGGGCCTCGCGCAGGGCCAGGCTCATTAGCTTCTCGCCGCCCGCGCCCGTCGGCGTCGTCGGCACCAGCGCGCCGATCTCGGTCGGCAGCATCTCGGAGGTAACCTCCTGCTCCGGATCGCTCTGGGTCAGGATCATCAGCCGCTCGACGGTGTTGCGCAGCTGGCGGACGTTGCCGGGCCAATCGTGCGACTGGAGAACCGCCATGGCGTCCTCGGCGATGCGCCGCCGGGGCAGGCCGGTGGCCGCCGAGATCTGCTCCATGAAGAACGAGATCAGTTCCGGCACGTCCTCGCGCCGCTCGGCGAGCGAGGGAATGCGGATCGGCACCACCGAGAGGCGGTGGAACAGATCCTCGCGGAAGCGCCCGGCAGCGATCTCCTCCGTCAGGTCGCGGGATGAGGAGGAGATGATGCGCACATCGACATGCACTCTGGCCGTGCCGCCGACGCGCTGAAAATTCTGATCGACGAGGACGCGCAGAATCCGGCTCTGCGTCTCCTTGGGCATGTCGGCGACTTCGTCGATGTAGAGGGAGCCGCCATGGGCCTCCTCCAGCGCGCCGACGCGCCGGACCCGGCCCTCGCCGCTCTCGACGCCGAACAGCTCGGCTTCCATCGTGTCGGGCGTGATGGTGGCCGCGTTGATTACGACGAAGGGGCCGCTCGCCCGCGACGAGGCCGCATGCAGGG
>JAGTAM010000589.1 GCA_023422485.1 Pseudomonadota bacterium
CCGAGGCCATGTCCGATCCTCTGATCCTGATTCCGGCCCGCCTCGCCGCGACCCGGCTGCCGTCGAAGCCGCTCGCCGACATCGCGGGCGCGCCGATGATCGTCCATGTCTGGCGCCGCGCGGTGGAGGCCGGGATTGGACCCGTGGTGGTCGCCACCGACACCGACGCGATCGCCGAGGCGATCGAGGGGCAAGGCGGACTGGCGGTGATGACCCGAGCCGATCATCCCTCCGGCTCCGACCGCCTCGTGGAGGCGCTGGAAATCGTCGATCCCGACGGCAACCACGATGTCGTCGTCAACGTGCAGGGCGACCTGCCGACCATCGATCCGGCGATCATCGCCGCTTCGGTGACGCCGCTCGCCGACCCGCAGGTCGATATCGCCACCCTCTGCGCAGTGATCCACCGAACGGAAGAGATGGACGACCCGAACGTGGTCAAGATCATCGGCCACACGGTCGGGCCCAACCGCCTGCGCGCGCTCGCCTTCACCCGCGCCCGCGCGCCCTGGGGGGAGGGGCCGCTGTTCCACCATATCGGCCTCTACGCCTATCGCCGGAAGGCGCTGGCCCGGTTCAACGCCCTGCCGCAGGGCGAGCTGGAGCGGCGCGAGAAGCTGGAACAGCTGCGCGCGCTGGAGGCCGGCATGCGCATCGATGCGATGATCGTCGAGGATCTGCCGCTCGGCGTCGACACTCCCGCCGACCTGGAGCGTGCCCGCACGCTCCTCGCCGTTCGCCGCCTCAACTGAACCCACTGACGCACCGATGACCGACCGCACCATTGCCTATCAGGGCGAGCCCGGGGCCAACTCGCACATCATCTGCTCGCAGGCCTATCCCGGCTGGACCGCTCTGCCCTGCGCCACCTTCGAGGACGCCTTCGCCGCGGTGAACGAGGGCAAGGCCGGCCTCGCGATGATCCCGATCGAGAATTCGATCGCCGGACGTGTCGCCGACATCCACCACCTGATCCCAACCTCGCGGCTGCATATCGTCGCCGAGCAGTTCCTGCCGATCCACTTCCAGCTCATGGTTCTGCCGGGCGCTGCGGCGGAGGGTCTGACCAGCGTCCACAGCCACATCCACGCGCTGGGCCAGTGCCGCCGCATCATTCGGCGCCTCGGACTCAAGGCGGTCGTGGCCGGAGACACCGCCGGCGCGGCCCGCGAGGTTGCGGAAGCGCAGGATCCCAGCCGCGCGGCGCTCGCCCCGGCCATGGCGGCGGAGGTCTACGGCCTCGAGATTCTGGAGCGTGACGTCGAGGACGAGGCGCACAACACCACCCGCTTCGTGGTGTTCTCACCCGAACCCGCCGAGATCGAACCCGGCAACGGCCCGACGGTGACGAGCTTCATCTTCCGTGTCCGCAACATCCCGGCGGCACTCTACAAGGCGCTCGGCGGCTTCGCGACCAACGGCGTCAACATGTCGAAGCTTGAGAGCTACATGGTCGAGGGCCAGTTCACCGCGACCCAGTTCTATGCCGAGGTGGACGGCCACCCCGAGGATGACGGCCTTCGCCGGGCGCTGGACGAGCTGCGCTACTTCTCGAAGGAATTGCGCATCATCGGCACCTATCCGGCCCATCCGTTCCGCGAGACGACGCGGCAGGCGGCGGAATAGCCAGCGACAACGAAAAAGGCCGGCGCAGAGGCGCCCGCCGTTTTCATGTCCGGTCCGACGGCGGCGTCAGGGCGCGTCGGCCGGCTTGTCCTTGTTGGCCTCGGGCTTCGGGCCTCCCTTGGAGACACCGACGAGCGCCGGACGCAGGGTCCGGTCGCCGATGACGTAGCCGGTCTGCACCACCTGGACCACGGTACCGTTCGGAACCTCGGCGTTCGGCACCTCGAACATCGCCTGATGCCGGTTCGGGTCGAAGCGCTGGCCCTGCGGATCGACGACCTTCACGCCATGGCGCTCCAGCGTCTTGGCGAGATCGCGCTCCGTCAGCTCGATGCCCTCGATGAGAGCTTTGAAGGCACCGTCGGCGCTCGCGCGGGCCTCGGCCGGCACGCTCTCGAGGGCGCGGCGAATGTTGTCGGCCGTGTTGAGCATGTCGCGGGCGAAGTTCGTCACCGCGTAGGCGCGGGCATCGGCGACCTCGCGCTCGGTGCGGCGGCGCAGGTTCTCCATCTCGGCCAGCGTCCGCAGCAGGCGGTCCTTGAACTCGTCGCGCTCGGCGATCGCGGCCGCGAGGCCTTCCGCATCCGCGCCTGCGGTGGTCGGCTGCGGCGGGACCTCCGCCTCCGTGCCGTTGTGCCGCTCCTGCTTCTCCATGTCGTCAGCCATCATCGTGCGATCGATCGGGTCTCGATGTGTTCCGGGATGGGGTTGATATCATTCGGGCATACCGCGAAATCAAGCGAAGCAAGCGTCATCCTCGCCTACAACTCCCGCGGCGGCGGCGAATCGACCAGCGCGTCGAGCCCCTCGGCACGCAGGGCGGCGACGTCGCTGGCGAACACCTCCATCACCGCGGCGCGGATCATCGCGAGCCGATCGGGCTGCACCACGCGGGTGCCGGTCAGGTCGGTGACGTAGAACACGTCGACCGCCCGCTCGCCGAAGGTCGCCACGTGGGCCGAGGTGATGTTGAGGCTCAGGCGGTTCAGTGCCGTCGTCAGTTCGTAGAGCAGGCCCGGCCGGTCCAGGCCGGTGATCTCCACCACCGTCTCGCGGCTCGACAGGGCGTTGTCGATCGACACGTCCGGCGGCACGAGGAAGGTCTTGGGCGGCTGTTTCGGGTGCTTGTCGGCGACGAGTTCCGCGATCTTGATCTCACCCTTGAGCGCCCGCTCGATCGCGGTGGCGATGCGGCTGGCGCGGCGCAGCTCGTCCTCGTCCCGTTCGAAGGCGCGGGAGATGAAAATCGAGTCGAGCGCGAAGCCGTCCGTCGTCGTGAAGATCTGCGCATCGACGATGTTGCCGCCCGCCGTCGCGCAAGCACCGGTGATAATGGCGAGCAGGCGCGGATGGTCGGGCGAGTAGACCGTCAACTCGGTGACGCCGCGCACCGGATCGGTCTCGTAGGTGGTGGCGCTGGTGCGTCCCTCCTCCATCACCGTGCGCAGGAAGCGGGCGTTCTTGTAGTGACGCGTCGAGTCCACTTTGAGCCAGTAGGCTTGGTTGTGGCGTGCGGCGTAAGCGTCGAAAGTGTCCGTGTGCCAGTCGGAGAGCTGCTCGCGCAGCGCCATCTGGATCAGCCGCACCCGGTCGGTGCGGGCGATCTCGGAATGGCCGCCGGAGAGCACGACCTCGGTCTCATCGTAGAGGGTGCGCATCAGCGTGCCCTTCCAGGCCGTCCACACGCCCGGGCCTACCGACTTGATGTCGGCGACGGTGAGGATCGCCAGCAGTTTCAGCCGCTCGAGGCTCTGAACCTCGCTGGCGAATTTCTCGATGGTCCGGTGATCGGAGAGGTCGCGACTCTGCGCGGTCATCGACATCAGCAGGTGGTGCTCGACAAGCCAGGCCACCGTCTCGGTCTCCGCTTGGCTGAGGCCGAAGCGCGGCCCGAGCTTGCGGGCGATGGCCGCGCCGGCGATCGAGTGGTCCTCCGGGCGGCCCTTGGCGATGTCGTGCAGCAGGATTGCGACGTAGAGGGCGCGACGATTGTGGATCGTGTCGATCAGACGCGAAGCCAGCGGATGCTCCTCGCGCACCCGGCCCGAATCGATCGCCGCGAGCACGCCGATCGAGCGCAGCAGGTGCTCGTCCACCGTGTAGTGGTGGTACATGTTGAACTGCATCATCGCCACGATGCGCCCGAATTCCGGGATGAACCGGCCGAGCACGCCGGCCTCGTTCATTGAACGGAGGATCGTCTCCGGGGCGTTCTTCGAGGTGAGGATGTCGAGGAAGAGTCGGTTGGCCTCCACGTCGTTGCGCACCGCGTGGGTGATCAGCTTGAGCGAGCGATTGGCCAGCCGCGCCGCGTCCGGATGGATCGGCAGGTTGTGCCGGTCGGCGAGCCAGAACAGGCGGATGAGGTTGACCGGATCGCGCTCGAACGCGTCCTCGCCGCGGATGTTGACGCGGCCGTTGTCGATCCAGAAATCCTCCGCCTCGATCGAGGTGGCGCGGAAGCGGTCGCGGAAGCGGCCGATCCAGCGGTCGAGCACCGGCGTCCGCTTGGCGTGGCGCGCTTCGAGCTCCGCGCAGACGATGGCGGTCAGGTCGCCGACATCCTTGGCGATGAGGAAGTAGGCCTTCATGAAGCGCTCGACGCCGGACAGGCCGCCGCGGGCGCCGAAGCCGAGCCGCTCGGCGATCTTCGGCTGCAATCCGAAAGACAGCCGCTCCTCGGCCCGGCCCGTCACGAAGTGGATGTGGCAGCGCACCCGCCACAGAAACTCCTCGCAGCGCTCGAACAGCTTATACTCGTCGGGCGTGAACAGTCCGGCATGGACCAGCTCCACCTGATCGCGCACCCGGTAGGTGTATTTGGCGATCCAGAACAAGGTGTTGAGGTCGCGCAGGCCGCCCTTGCCGTCCTTGACGTTGGGCTCCACGAGGTAGCGCGAGGCGCCCGCCTTGGCGACGCGGGCGTCGCGCTCGCGCAGCTTGGCATCGACGAACTCCGAAGCCGAGCCGATCACGAGTTCCGTGTCGAAGCGCGTGACCATCTCCTCGAAGAGATGGCGCGAGCCGAACAGGAAGCGGGATTCGAGCAGAGCGGTGCGGATCGTCATGTCCGCCCGGCCCTCGCGCAGGCATTCCTCGACGGAGCGCGTGGCGTGGCCGACCTTCAGCTTCAGGTCCCATAGCACGTAGAGCATCGCCTCGACGACGCTCTCGGACCACGCGGTCTGTTTGTAGGGCTGCTGGTACAGCAGATCGATGTCCGAGCCTGGTGCCATGGTTCCGCGGCCGTAGCCGCCGGTGGCGACGATCGCGAGTTGCTCGCCCGTGGACGGGTTGTCGTTCGGATAGAGGCGCCAGACCACGGCATCGTAGATCGCCCGCACCACCGCGTCGGTGAGCCGGCTCAGCCGTTGTGCACAGGCAAGTCCGTCCCGCTCCTTCATCAGGAGGCGTTCGGCCTCCCGGTGCCCGGTCTCGATCACCTTGCGCAACTCGGGCACAAGCAGCCCACGCAGCTTGGTGGGTTCGCGCGCGTCGCGGTCGAGAGAGGCGACGATCTTTTCGAGGACGGGAACGGGGTCGAACATGGCCGTCCCGTTAGCATGTAAAGCCGGTGGCGGCATCGGGCGGTTGCCCGCAACCCAGCCGTTCTGTTCGGCGAATTTTTTGTTTGACGAAAAGAACGTGACTGTTTTAGCCATCGTGTGGATCCAGGCGACAAGCCGGGCCGACGAGGGAGACAGCCATATGATCCGACGCCGCCATGTCCTGTCCGCATTCGCCGGCTTGCTCGGCTTGCTCGCGGCCGGATCGGAGTTGCGGGCCGCCGAGGTCTCGGAAATCCGGCTCGATTGGGCGACCTACAATCCGGTCAGCCTCGTCCTGAAGGAAAAGGGCTTTCTCGAAGAGGCGCTGAAACCCCGCGGCATCAAGGTGCGGTGGGTCCAGTCGCTCGGCTCCAACAAGGCGCTGGAATTCCTCAACGGCAGCGCCATCGATTTCGGATCGTCGGCCGGCGCGGCGGCACTGCTGGCGCGGATCAACGGCAACCCGGTCAAGGTCGTCTACGCCTATTCCCGGCCGGAATGGACCGCCCTCGTCACCCGCAAGGAGACCGGGATCGCGAAGCCCGCCGACCTCAAGGGCAAGCGCATCGCCGTCACCCGCGGCACCGATCCACACATCTTCCTCATCCGCGCGTTGCAGAGCGCCGGGCTCACCGAGAAGGACGCCAAGCTCGTCCTGCTGCAGCATGCCGACGGCCGCACAGCGCTCGATCGCGGCGACGTCGATGCCTGGGCCGGGCTCGACCCGATGATGGCCGCCGCCGAGATCGAGAGCGGCGCCGTGCTGTTCCACCGCGATCCGGGCGCCAACACCTGGGGCGTGCTCGACGTGCGCGAGGATTTCGCCAAGGCCCATCCCGACCTCGTGCGGGTCGTGATTGGCGCCTACGAGCAGGCCCGCGCCTACGCGATCGCCAACCCCGATGCCCTGAAGAGCGCGCTCGTTTCCGCCACCAAGCTGCCCGAGGCGGTCATCGCCAAGCAGATCGAGCGCACGGATCTGAGCCAACCCGCCGGCGGCCCGGCCCAGGCCGAGAGCATTCGCGCCGCCGGCCTCGCCCTGCAGCAGGCGGGCGTGATCCCGGCTTCTACCGACGTGGGGGCGGCGGTGGACGGGTTGATCGACCCGCAATTCAACCCGGCCCCGGCCCGCTGAGCCCGCCGATGCCGGACGCCGCGCACTTCGCCGCCTTCGCTCTGGTCTCCCTCGGGATGGTGCTGACGCCCGGCCCGAACATGGCCTACCTCGTCTCGCGCACCGTCGCGCAGGGCCGGACGGCTGGGCTGGTCTCGCTGACGGGCGTCGCGGCAGGCTTCTTCGTCTACCTGCTATGCGCAGCGTTCGGCATCACCGCTCTCCTCGTGGTGGTGCCTTTCGCCTACGACGCTCTACGCTTCGCGGGCGCCGCCTACCTCCTCTTTCTCGCGTGGCAGGCCGTGCGCCCCGGCGGGCGCTCGCCCTTCGATGCGAGCCCGCTCCCTCCCGATGGGGCAGGGCGACTGTTCGCCATGGGCCTCCTGACCAATCTGCTGAATCCCGAGATCGCGGTGATGTACCTGTCGCTGCTGCCGCAATTCATCGATCCGGCGGCGGGCGAGGTGCTGACGCAGTCCATCGCCCTCGGCCTCATCCAGATCGCGGTCAGTCTCGCCGTGAATGCGGCGATCGTGCTGGCCGCCGGATCCGTCGCCGCCTTCCTGAAGGGGCGGCCCCTCTGGCTCCTGGCGCAGCGCTGGTTCATGGGAACGGTGCTGGCAGGGCTCGCGCTGCGCACGGCGGCCGATTCGCGGCGCTGAGCGCCCGATCCCGGCAGGACATGGTCGAGAACACGATGCAGACACGGCGCGGCCCCTTCGCATGAGCGTCACCACTGTTCTCTCCGAAGAGCCTGAGGCGACGGCCGCCCCCGCGCGTCGAGCCGCCCTTCTCGGCGGCGGCGCGCGGCTCGCGCTCGGCCTGCTGCTGCC
>JAGTAM010000618.1 GCA_023422485.1 Pseudomonadota bacterium
GTGCCGGCGAGCGCCCGCATCGCCTCGACGATCCGCTCCCGCTCGGCGGAGAAGCCGAGCGCCGCCGCCGCCGCGGTGAGACGGTCGACATGGGCGGCCTCGAACGCGACCCGGCCCTGGACGCCGAGCGCCGTGTCGAACACCCCGTCGCCGAGCAGCAGACCGCGGTCGGCCATGGCGAAGGGGAGGGTGCCGCCCTCGACGAGCCGTCCGTCAGACCACAGCATCGGCGAGCCTGTCCGTCCGCTCCGGCGCGCCCGCCGCCCGCCACGCGCGGGCGCCCTTCAGGAAATTGGAAAACAGGGCATGGCCGTTCTCGGTCAGCACCGATTCCGGGTGGAACTGGATGCCCCAGGTCGGATGGGTCCGGTGCGACAGCGCCATCACCTCGCCCTCCCCCGAGGCGGCATCGACGGTGAGGTGGCGCTCCATCTCCGGCGTCGGCGCCACGATCAGCGAATGGTAGCGCCCGACCTGCATCGGCTGCGGCAGCCCCTCGAACAGCCGCTCGCCCCCGTGGCGGATCGGTGTGGCGTGGCCGTGCAGCGGGCGCCCCGCCCGCTCGACCCGGCCGCCGAAGGCCGCGCCGATCGCCTGATGCCCGAGGCAGACGCCGAGGATCGGCACCGCACCGGAGAGTTCGCGGATCGCCGGCAGGCTGACGCCGGCCTCGGCCGGGGTGCAGGGGCCGGGCGAGATCACCACCGCCTCCGGGTTGCGGGCGCGGATGCCGGCGACATCGAGCGCGTCGTTGCGCACGACCTCGACGGTCTCGCCCAGCTCCTCGAAGTAGCGCACCACGTTGAAGACGAAGGAATCGTAGTTGTCGACGACGAGGATCATGCGCTGGCCTCCTCGAAGGCTGCGAAGACGCGGGCCGCCTTGGTCAGCGTTTCCTCGTATTCGGGGCCGGGCTCAGAGAGCAGCGTCACGCCGCCGCCGACCTGGAGCACGGCCTGCCTCTCGTCCATGAACACGGTGCGGATCGCGATCGAGGTGTCGAGCGATCCATCGAAGCCGAGCGCGCCGATCGCCCCGCAATAGAGCTCGCGCGCGTCCCCCTCGATCTCGGTGATGATGTCCATGGCCCTGAGCTTCGGCGCACCGGTGATCGAGCCGCCGGGAAAGGTTTTCTCGATGAGGTCGAGGACGTCCGCGTCTTCGCGAAGCGTGCCCGTCACCACCGACACGAGATGGTGGATGCCGGCATAGGATTCCACCCCGCACAGGGTCGGCACCCGCACGCTGCCCGGCTCGCACACCCGCGACAGGTCGTTGCGGAGCAGATCGACGATCATGATGTTCTCGGCCCGCTCCTTCGGATTGGCCTGGAGGGCGGCGGCGATCTCGGCGTCACGGACGGGATCGGGGTCGCGGGCGACCGTGCCCTTGATCGGCCGCGTCTCGACCGCCCGCCCCTCCAACTTGAGGAAGCGCTCGGGCGAGGAGGAAGCCACCGTCAGCCCGTCGAAATCGAGATAGGCGCCGAAGGTCGCCGGATTGGTCTCGCGAAGCCGCCGGTAGAAGGCGAAGGCGTCGAAGCCCGGCGGCAGATCGGCGGAGAAGCGCTGGGCGATGTTGGCCTGATAGATGTCGCCGGCGCGGATATAATCCCGCACCTTTTCGACAGCGGTTTCATAGCTTTGCCGCGAGAAGTTCGAGCGCCATGCGAGCCGTGCGCCGGTCCATTCCGGCAAGGGTTCGGAGGGTTCGGAGGGTGCGGCCAGCAAGTCTGCGAAGCTGTCGAGCCGCTCCCTCGCCCGCGCCTCGCGGGCCTCAGGGCTCGTCTCCGGGAAGCCCGTGGCGATCAGGAGGCAGGTGCGCCGCCCGTGATCGACGGCGAGCAGCGTGTCGTAGAGGTTGAAGGCGATGTCGTCGGTCAGCCCCGCCCGCCGCGCCGGCGGATCGACCCGCTCCAGGCTCGCGCCGAGATCGTAGGCGAAGTAGCCGATCGCCGCCCCCGGAAAGGCCGGCAGGTCGGCGCGCGGCGCCAGACGGTAGGGTGCGAGGCAGGCCCGCAGCGCCTCCAACGGCCGTCCGGGCACCGCGCGCCCGTCGAGCGTGGCGCGGCCGTCGCGATAGCGGAAGCGCCCGAACGGGTCGGCAGCCAGCACCGAGACGCGGCCCAGCGTGTCGTGCCGCATGGCGCTGTCGAGAAAGGCGAGACCGGGCAGCCGGGTGAGCCGCGCCGCGGCCGCGACCGGGTCGATGAAGGGGATCTCGCGGGTCCAGACCATGGGTTCGGCCGTCTTGCCTCGTGCGGCGCTCATTCGGACTTACCCAAGGGCGCATGGCGGCCGTCCGTCAATCGCCCCCACCTTCCGCGCTCGCGGGAGGGGTATGCGCGACGGCCGCAATTTTGTTAAACGGATGGATCAGGATACGCTCTCAAACCATTGATGAATCTAAGATCTCTTGTGATAGAGTTGTTCTTCGCATCCGCTCCGGAATCGATGTCGAGCGACAGGCCGATGCCGTGCGCTCCGAGCCGGTCGCCATCCGGCGTGGCCCGCTCGGCAGCGGCCGAGACGGCCTCGACAGGTGGGCCGGCGCTCTCGCTCAGCGGGACGGTGGCGCAGGTATCCGCGAAGTGCCCGGGCTGCGGCACGCCCCTGGGGCTCGTGCGCTGGCCCCCGACGTCTCAAGTCCGGCCCGAAGGGCAGGGCGCGGCAGAGTTCTACCGCCGGCCGGATCGGATGCCGGATGTGCAGGCTGATCCGGGTGCGGTTGGGCTCCATTCGTTTTCGATCGCTCCTGTCTCCGGCCACGCTCGCAACCGCGCCCCAATGCCGTTATATCGGCGCATCCACCGCCATCGATGCAGGACGCGCGGGCCTCCGATCCGGAGGACCGCCCCAACGGGCCGTCATGACCGCAACCGCCTCCCCCTCGGACACCAAGGGCGCCGCCGCGCCGCGGATCTCCTTCGTGTCGCTGGGCTGCCCCAAGGCGCTCGTCGATTCCGAGCGCATCCTCACCC
>JAGTAM010000659.1 GCA_023422485.1 Pseudomonadota bacterium
ACTCGCTCGCCGCCGCCCTGATCGACAACCACGTCTACTGGGCGAACGAGCTCAACATCGACGTGCGCCGCATCCACTGGCGCCGCGTGGTCGACATGAACGACCGGGCGCTGCGCGCCATCAACCAATCGCTCGGCGGCGTCGCCCACGGCTTTCCGCGCGAGGACGGCTTCGACATCACCGTGGCGTCCGAGGTCATGGCGGTGTTCTGCCTCGCGCGTGATCTGGCCGACCTCGAGGAGCGCCTCGGTCGCATCGTCATCGCCGAGACCCGCGACCGCAAGCCGGTGACGCTCGCCGACGTGAAGGCCACCGGCGCCATGACCGTGCTGCTCAAGGATGCGCTTCAGCCGAACCTCGTGCAGACGCTGGAGGGCAACCCGGCCCTGATCCATGGCGGTCCCTTCGCCAACATCGCGCATGGCTGCAACTCGGTGATCGCCACCCAGACCGGCCTGCGGCTGGCGGATTACGTCGTGACCGAAGCGGGCTTCGGCGCCGATCTTGGTGCGGAGAAGTTCATCGACATCAAGTGCCGCCAGACCGGCCTCAAGCCCTCGGCGGTGGTGATCGTCGCGACCGTCCGCGCCCTGAAGATGCATGGCGGCGTCAACAAGAAGGATCTCCAGGGTGAGAACCTCGACGCGCTGGAGAAGGGCTTCGCCAACCTCGAGCGCCACGTGAAGAACGTGCGGAGTTTCGGCCTGCCGGTGGTGGTCGGCGTGAACCACTTCTTCCAGGACACGGATGCCGAGCACGCCAAGTTGAAGGAACTCTGCCGCGACCGGCTCCAGGTCGAGGCGATCACCTGCAAGCACTGGGCGGAGGGCGGTGCCGGCGCCGAGGCGCTGGCGCAGGCCGTGGTGAAGCTCGCCGAGGGTGAGCAGAAGCCGTTGACCTTCGCCTATGAGACGGAGACGAAGCTCACCGACAAGATCAAGGCGATCGCGACCAAGCTCTACGGCGCGGCCGACATCCAGATCGAGTCGAAGGCGGCGACCAAGCTCGCCGGCTTCGAGAAGGACGGCTACGGCGGGCTGCCGATCTGCATGGCCAAGACGCAGTACTCGTTCTCGACCGATCCGACCCTGATGGGCGCGCCTTCGGGCCACCTCGTCTCGGTGCGCGACGTGCGCCTCTCGGCGGGCGCCGGCTTCGTCGTGGTGATCTGCGGTGAGATCATGACCATGCCCGGTCTGCCCAAGGTGCCGGCGGCGGACAACATCCGGCTGGATGCCAACGGGCAGATCGACGGCCTGTTCTAGGCTGTCGCCTGAACCCTCTCCCCTCCGCGGGAGAGGGTGGCCCCGAAGGGGGCGGGTGAGGGGAGTGACCTTTCCGGAATGACCCGAGCCGGCCCCTCCCCCCCCCATAGGGGGAGGGGGTTTTTTGCTTGTACGCTACGCCGCCAATCCGCGCTTCTTCAGCAGCGGCTCGATGCTCGGCAGCCGTCCGCGGAATGCCGTGTAGGCTTCGCGCGGATCGCGCAGGTTGCCCGCGCCGTAGATCGTCCGGCGCAGGCGTTGCGCCGTCTCCGGATGAAAGATGTCCCCGGTCTCGCGGAACGCGTCGAAGGCGTCGGCATCCAGCACCTCGGACCAGAGATAGCTGTAATAGCCGGCCGCATAACCGTCGCCGGAGAAAATGTGCGCGAAGTGCGGCGCGCGGTGCCGCGCCGTGATTTCCGCCGGCATGGCGATGCGGCGCAGCGCATCCGTCTCGAAGGCGACGACGTCGAGCCCATCCTCGCCGGCGGCGGAGAGATGGAGCGTCATGTCGACGATGGCCGAGGCCGCGTACTCGACCGTGGCGAAGCCCTGGTTGAAGGTCGCCGCCGCCAGCAGTCGTCCGAGCAGCGCGTCGGGCATCGGCTCGCCGGTCTGCACGTGGCGGGCATGGGCGCGGAGCACCTCCGGCTGCTGCAGCCATTGCTCTTAGAGCTGCGAGGGTAGTTCCACGAAGTCGCGCGACACCGCGGTGCCCGACAGGAGCGGATAGGTCACGTCCGAGAGAAGGCCGTGCAGGCCGTGGCCGAATTCGTGGAACAGCGTGCGGGCATCGTCGAAGGAGAGCAGCGTCGGCTCCCCCCGCGGGGCGCGCGCAAAGTTCATCACGTTGACGATGATCGGCTTGATGTCGCCGGTCAGCCGTTCCTGCGATCGGAAGGCGCTCATCCAGGCGCCCGAGCGCTTCGAGGGCCGGGCGAAGTAATCGCCGAGAAATAGCCCGACTTCCGAGCCGTCGGCATCGCGCACGAGCCAAGTGCGCACGTCCGGGTGATAGCGCGGCACGTCGCGCAGCTCCTCGAAGCTCAGCCCGAACAGCCGCGAGGCGGTGTCGAAGGCCGCCCGGATCATGCCGTCCAGCGGCAGGTACGGCTTGATCTCGGACTCGTCGAGATCGTGCTCGGCGCGGCGCAGTTTTTCGGAGTAGTGGCGCCAATCATGCGCTTCGAGGGCGAAGTCGTGCCCCTCCGCCCGCACCAATGCCTGTAGCTCTTCACGCTCGGCTGCCGCCCGTTGCAGCGCCGGCTTCCACACGTTGCGCAGGAGATCCATCGCCGCATCCGGCGAGCCGGCCATGGTGTCGTCGAGCTTGAGATGGGCGAAGCTGTCGAAGCCGAGCAGACGCGCCCGCTCGGCGCGCAGGCGCACGATCTCGGCGATGATGGCGCGGTTGTCGGTCGTGCCGCCGGTCTCGCCGCGCCGGGTCCAGGCCGCGTAGGCGCGCGCGCGCAGATCGCGGCGGGTGGAGAAGACGAGGACCGGCTCGATCAGCGAGCGCGACAGGGTGATCACATGGCTGTGCTGGGAGCCCCGCTCCTTGGCGGCTTCCGCGGCGGCATCGCGCAGGAAGGGCGGTAGGCCGGCAAGGTCGTCGGCGCCGTCGAGCGGCAGGAGGAAGTCGCGCTCGTCGGCGAGCACGTTCTGGGCGAACTGCGTGCCGAGTTCGGCCAGCCGGATCGCGATCTCGGCGATGCGGGCCTTGGCCTCCGGGGGAAGACCGGCGCCGGCCCGGCGGAAGCGGCTGAGGTAGCGCTCGAGCACGCGGCGCTCCTCCGCACCCAGACCTTCCGCGTCGGCGTCGATCGCCGAGAGGCGGTCCCAGAGCTGAGGGTTGAGGGTGATGGCGCTCGAATGCCGGGCGAGCTGCGGCGCGACCGCCCGCTCGATCGCCTGCAGCTCCGGGCTGGTATTGCTGCCCGTCAGGTTGAAGAACACGTTGGCCACCCGGTCGAGGGCCGCGCCTGCCCGCTCCATCGCCGCGACGGTGTTGTCGAAGGTCGGCGCCGCCTCGTTCCCGGCGATGGCCGCGATCTCGGCCTCATGCGCCTTCAACGCCCGCGCGAAGGCCGGCACGTAGTGCTCCGGCCGGATCGCCTCGAAATCCGGCAGGCCGAAGGGTGTCGCCCATTCCGAGGCGTCGAACGGGTTCGCTGCCGCGGTGGCGCTGCCGGGCTTCTGCCTTTCGGTCAGATCGCGTGCGGTGTCGGCGGTCATGGACAAGAACCTTCGAAGAAACGTCGTGCGGCGATGCGCCGAACATAGGTTTGCGGGCCGACCGGCGCAAAGCCATCGCGGCCGATCCGGGCTTGCGGCAGGATTTCGTCGAGCGTGGCGGCTGCGTCCTTGCCGTGCATGGTGCGGCGGCGGATGAGAAGATGGGATGCGCGGTCGGTTGAGCGGGACATACGCGGCATGAAGTCTTTCACGGTCGCCTGCCTGCTGGCTGCCGGCCTCCTCCTGCCGCCAGGCCCGGCGCGATCCGATCCGGTCAAACCGGCCGCGAC
>JAGTAM010000695.1 GCA_023422485.1 Pseudomonadota bacterium
AGCCCCTTCCGCTCAGCGGCGCGAGCCGCGATGGCGCCGCGCCGCATCGCCCTCGGACGCGGAGGCCTTGCCGGGACGCGCCTTGCCCTTCGACGCCTTCGCCTTCACGCCGGCCTTGCCCGGCTTCGCCTTGAAACCACTCCGCTTGATCCCGCTGCCCTTGGTCCCGGACCGGCTGCGGCCCTCCGACAGGATCTCGAAACGAAGCGCACCGGCCACTGCCGCCGCCTCCACGAGGCGGACCTCGACCGTGTCACCGAGGCGGTAGGTCTCGCCGCTGCGGTCGCCGACGAGCGCGTGCAGGGCCTCGTCGTGGCGGTAGTACTCGTGGCCGATGGTGGAGACGGGCACGAAGCCGTCGGCGCCGGTCTCGTCGAGCTTCACGAACAGTCCCGAGCGCGTCACCCCGGAGATCCGCCCCGAGAAGGTCGCGCCGACCCGGTCGGCGAGGTAGCCGGCGATGAGCCGGTCGATGGTCTCGCGCTCGGCCGCCATCGCCCGGCGCTCGGCCGCCGAGATCTGCTCGGAGACGGCGTCGAGCATGCCCGGCGTGGCGTCACTTGGCAGGCCGTCCTTGCCCAAACCGCAGGCACGCACGAGCGCGCGGTGGACGATGAGATCGGCGTAGCGGCGGATCGGCGAGGTGAAGTGGGCGTAACGGCGCAGGTTCAAGCCGAAATGGCCCAAATTCTGTGCAGCGTAGATCGCTTGTGCCTGCGAACGCAGCACGACCTCGTTGATAAAGGGCGCGTGCTCGCTCTCGGCCACCTGGGCCAGGATGCGGTTGAACAGGTCGGGCCGCAGGGCCCCGGCTTTGGTCATCTTGATGCCGACAGAGGCGAGCACCTCGGAGAGTGCGCGCATCTTCTCCAGGGCCGGCTCGTCGTGGACCCGGTAGATCAGCGGCGAGCCCGCCTTCTCCAGGGTCTCGGCCGCCGCCACGTTGGCCTGGATCATGAACTCCTCGATCAGCCGGTGCGCCTCCAGACGCTCCGGCACGACCACTCGATCGACGCCGCCGTCGGCGTTGAGCAGCACCTTGCGCTCGGGCAGATCGAGCGCGAGCGGGCCGCGGGCATCGCGCGCCCGCTTCATCGCCTCGTAAGCGGCGTAGAGCGGGCGGAGCGCCGTCTCCAGAACCGGCTCGGACTTCTCGTCCGGCTGGCCATCGATCGCGGCCTGCGCCTGCGCATAGGCGAGCTTGGCGTGGGAGCGCATCAGGATGCGGTGGAAGCTGTGGCTCCGCTTCACCCCGTCGGCGCCGACGACCATGCGCACGGCCAGCGCCGGACGGTCCTCGCCCTCGCGCAGCGAACAGAGATCGTTCGAAATGCGCTCGGGCAGCATCGGCACCACCCGATCGGGAAAGTAGACCGAGTTGCCCCGCAGCAGCGCCTCGCGGTCGAGGGCCGAATCCGGCCGGACATAGGCGGCCACGTCCGCGATCGCGACAGTGACGATGAAGCCGCCCGCGTTGGCCGGATCGGGGTCGATCTCGGCCATCACCGCGTCGTCGTGGTCCTTGGCATCGGGCGGGTCGATGGTCACGAGCGGCGCCTCGCGCCAATCCTCGCGACCGCGCTTGGTCGCGCGCTTGGCCGCATCGGCCTCCGCCAGCACTGGGGCGGGGAAGACATGCGGGATGTTATGGATATGGACCGCGATCAGGCTCACCGCCTTCTCGGAGCCGAGGGTGCCGAGCCGCTCGGTCACGCGTCCGCGGGGCAGGCCGAAGCGGGTCTCGCGCTCCACGGCGACGCTGACGAGATCACCGTCACGGGCCTCGCCTTCCTCGCCCGCGGGAATCGCAATCTCTTTCCCTTGCGACTTCTTCTCGACGGGCAGCAGGCGCCCGCCGTCGCGGCCGGCGCGGTAGATGCCGATCACCTCCGCGCGGTTCTTGCCGATCACCTTGATGACGCGGCCGGTGTAGCGGCCGGGCGCTTCCGGATCCGGCGCGACGCGGATCAAGGCCCGGTCGCCGAGGCCGGGGGCCGGGCGATTGCCCTTGCGGCCGGCGCGCGGGGTCTCGACGGCGATCTTCGGCGCCTCGCCCTCCCCGTCCCACTGCGCCGGGCGGGCGATCAGGTCTCCGTCGCGGTCGCGGGAGACGATGTCGGCGAGGACGACGGGCGACAGATTGCCGCCTTTTCGCAGGCCGCCACGGTCGCGCTCCAGAGCGCCGTCGGCCTCGATTTCCTTCAGGATCGCCTTGAGGCCGATCTTGTCGGCGCCCGAGATACCGAAGGCTTTGGCGATTTCGCGCTTGCCAACCTTTCCGGCTGTCTCGGCAACGAAGGCGAGGATCTGCTCGCGGGAGGGAAGAGCGGGGGCACCCGCCTTCGGATTGATGCGTCTGGCCAAGGAGTCGGGCTCGCCGCGCCGGCCCGGAAGGGCCCGACGCGCTGAAAGATCGAGGTTCGGAGAGACCGTGACGGGTCCCGATGTCCGGTAAAGATGGGCTCTCGCAGCGCGCAGGACAACGTTTCGGCGTGACCCGTGAACAGCTTCGGCCCCGCGCTCAGCCGGTCGAGGCGGATTTACGGATCGTTTCGACGGCCGCGTCCACGTCGAATCCTCCGCTCGTCAGGTCTTCGAGGGTGAAGGGCGCGGTCTGCGGCAGGGTCAGATTGACCTGCCCCTCCTCCGGCTGAAGCTCGGGCGTCTCCGCCGCGCCGACCGCCAGGATCCAGGCGCCATCGATCCGCACAGCCTCCGCTCGCGGCGGGTCGGCGGCCAGCGCGGTGAGCTTTTCGGCGGCCGCTTGGCGGAACGCGAGGCTCCTGCCGTCATCGGAGACGAGCGCCGCCTTGATCAACTCGGCCAGCGCGTCCCTGACCCTGTCCACACTCGCGTTCATGCGCTCTTCGTCTCCGGGCTGATGCGTTTCGAGGAGAGCAAACGGAGTGCCGCGCGCGGTTCAGAGTGCCTCACAAAACTTCCGACCTGTGACCGTTGTCGGTCTGGCGATGACGATTCAGCGGGAGTTTTGCGAGAAACAATCAGTACGGCGTGCCGCCCGCGCGCTTCGCCTTCAGCGCCTCGGCATACCACGTCAACTCGTCGAAGAACTTCTTGGCGGCCCGTCCGAGCCAGTCCTCGGCCGGCTCGCCCGCCTCGCTCAGCGCCTTCTGGATGCGCGGGATCGGCAGCAGTGAAGGAATGCTCGGCGTGCCGAGTTCGCCCAGCATCGCCCGCAACTGCATCGCGGCGCGCACGCCGCCATACTGCCCGGCCGAGTAGCAGCAGATGGCCGAAGGCCGCCAGAAATACTCTTCCAGGAAGTGGTCGAGGGTGTTCGACAGCGCGGGCGGAATCGAGTGGTTGTACTCGGCCGAGACCACGACGAAGGCATCCGCCTCGCGAAACAGCGTTGCCAGCCGCTCCAGCGGCTCGGGCGCCTCGCCCTTGGGATACTCCTTGTACATCCGGTCGAGGAGCGGAAGCTTCAACTCGGCCGGATCGACCAGCGGCGCCGCGTGGCCGCGGGCTTCGAGTTGGCCGATGAGGAAGCGGGCGGCGCGGATGCCGGCGCGGTCCGCACGCACGGAGCCGAGGATCACGGGGATTGTGAGAGGCATGGGCAGGGCTCCCGATACAAACGAGCCTACTCGCTCCACTCCGTCCGCCGACGTCAAGCAGCCACTCGTCCCGCCGCGCGCTGACCGAACAAAAAAGGCACCGGAGCCTCGAAGGCTCCGGTGCCGAATGCACAACGCTGCGCGAAAAAAATCTTACAGCGAGTAGTAGTTCACGAACTCGATCGGGTGCGGGGTCATCTCGTAACGCAGCACTTCGGACATCTTCAGCTCGATGAACGAGTCGATCTGATCGTCCGAGAACACGCCGCCGGCCTTGAGGAAGGCGCGGTCCTTGTCGAGGTTCTGCAGCGCCTCACGAAGCGAGCCGCAGACGGTCGGGATCTTCTTCAGCTCGCGCGGCGGCAGATCGTAGAGATCCTTGTCCATGGCAGGACCCGGATCGATCTTGTTGATGATGCCGTCGAGGCCGGCCATCAGCAGTGCCGAGAAGGCGAGGTAGGGGTTGGCCATCGGATCGGGGAAGCGGACCTCGACGCGCTTGGCCTTCGGGTTCGTCGTCCACGGGATACGGCAGGAGGCCGAGCGGTTGCGGGCCGAGTAGGCCAGCAGCACGGGCGCCTCGTAGCCCGGCACCAGACGCTTGTAGGAGTTGGTCGAGGGGTTGGTGAAGGCGTTGAGCGCCTTGGCGTGCTTGATGATGCCGCCGATGTACCACAGGCATTCCTGGGACAGATCGGCGTACTTGTCGCCGGCGAATAGCGGCTTGCCGTCCTTCCAGATCGACTGGTGCACGTGCATGCCGGAGCCGTTGTCGCCGTAGATGGGCTTGGGCATGAAGGTCGCGGACTTGCCGTAGCTCTGCGCCACGTTGTGGATGCAGTACTTGTAGATCTGCATGTGGTCGGCGAGCAGGGTCAGCGTGTCGAACTTCATGCCGAGTTCGTGCTGGGCCGAGGCCACTTCGTGGTGGTGCTTCTCGACCTTCACGCCCATCGACTGCATCGCGGCCAGCATCTCGCCGCGCATGTCCTGGGCCGAATCCTGCGGCGGCACCGGGAAGTAGCCGCCCTTGGTCTGCACCCGGTGGCCGAGGTTGCCGCCCTCGTAATCGGTGAAGCCGTTGATCGGCAGCTCGGTCGAGTCGAGCTGGAAGCCGGTATGGTAGGGGTCGGCGCCGAACTTCACGTCGTCGAACACGAAGAACTCGGCCTCGGGGCCGACATAGATGGTGTCGCCGATGCCGGTGGAGCGCAGATACGCCTCGGCGAGCTTGGCGGTGGAGCGCGGGTCGCGAGCATAGGGCTCGCCGGTCGAGGGCTCGAGCACGTCGCAGACGATCGACATGGTGGAGGCCGAGAAGAACGGGTCCATGCAGGCGGTGACCGGATCGGGCATCAGCAGCATGTCGGACTCGTTGATCGCCTTCCAGCCGGCGATCGACGAGCCGTCGAACATGGTGCCGTCCGTGAACATCTCCTCATCGATCAGGGAGACGTCGAAGGTCACGTGCTGCCACTTCCCGCGCGGGTCGGTGAAGCGGAAGTCGACGTACTTGACGTCGTTGTCCTTGATGGCCTTCAGCACATCGGCGGCCGTAGTCATGCTGTACGTCTCCTCGGCAAAATCTCAGGGCGGGCGGTGAACCATCCGCCGGGTTCGGGCGCGGGTCTAGCCGGTCCGTACCTGCGGCGCGAGGGGCTGATCGGGAAAGCGGCGGGAAAGAAGAACCAATCGAAGGAGCGGCGCGGCGTCCGCGGCTTCGTTCCTGATCCGGATACCGCCCCCCCTCTCGTGCCCTGGCCGGTCCCGCCGACCGGCGCGGACGATATCGTTCACGCTTCGCCGTTGCCACCCGTCCGAGGGGAAAAAATCCACGTGATCGCGGGACGTTCGGGACGTTTCGTTCCCGATCGCGCCGCCGCGGCGGTCAAATGTGCCGCACCGACGTCTGGGACGATACGGCGACGATTGGCACGCGACATGCTTAGGGCTGATCGGAGCGTCCGCCCGCACGGTGGACGCTCGGGGGTCGGGCTGGCGCCGGTTCCGCAAAAGGTTTCGTCAGGAC
>JAGTAM010000704.1 GCA_023422485.1 Pseudomonadota bacterium
ATGCCGGCCTGCGCGATGATCACGGGCAGCGACTCGACATCGCCCATCATCGCGGCGCTCGCCACGAACAGGCAGGCGCCGACGAGATAGGGGACCCAGATCTCCTCCATCGAGAGATCGAAGGCGACGGACGCGCCCTGGAACACCACGTCGTCGGCGCGGAGGCCGTAGACGGCGTTGCCCGAGCGCAGGAAGTGGCAGATGTTGGCGTGGCTGATGCTGATGCCCTTCGGCACGCCGGTCGAGCCCGAGGTGTAGATCAGGTAGGCCGGGTGCGCCGGGGTCAGCCCGGCGGCGTCGAGATCGGGCGCGGAGGCGCCCTGCCCCGCCGCCAGCACCTCAGACGTCGTCAGCGCGGACGTGCCCTCCGGCGCCTGGGGGCGCAAAGCCTCCGAGACGAGGAGCGCCTGGGCCTCGGCATCGCCCAGGCAGACCGCGACGCGGTCGGCGGGCGCCTCGGCGTCGAAGGGGAGCCAGGCGGCGCCGGATTTGGTGATGCCGATCTGCGCGATCAGCAATTCGGTGCCGCGGGCCATCCAGAGGCCCACCACATCCCCCGGGCCGATGCCGCGGGCGAAAAGCCCGGCGGCGATGGCGTCGGAGCGGGCATCGACCTGCGCGTAGGTCAGGACCGGGCGGGGGCCGTCCGCGCCGGGCGCGGCGGCATCGATCAGGCAGGGCGCGTCGGCCCGCTCCCGCGCGCTCGCCCGGAACAGGTCGGCCAGGGTCTCCCGGCGGATCAGGTCGGGGCGCGCAGCCCCCCGCAGCACGGCGCGGCCGTCGAGGCTCCCGCCCGGCCCCTCGTCCTGCCGCCCCGCCTCCGCGAGACCGCCCCTCCGATGCTCTGCTGCCGATTCCACGTGCTGCCCATTCCCGGATCGGTCGAACCTCGCGCCGACGCTCACGGCGCGCGCGGTCACCCGCCCCATGATCGGCACCCTTGGCGGATTTACGACAGGATCGCGCCCGACAAATGATCGTGGGCCGGCAACCCGCCCGGATGTCCCGCACGCTCTCCTTATACGGGATGGGCAGCCAGGAAACCGGTGCTGCCGAACACGCCGAAGCCGCGGCGCCCGCGCGGCTCAACCCGTCACGAGGTGCAGGGCCCGCTCGGCCGGCGCGATCCGCACCTGCCGGCCCCAGCCGAACCCCAAAAAGTCCTGCTCGATCCCATCGGCGAAGACCACGCCGCCCTCGTTCATCCGCGAGGTGACGTGCAGCGGCGCATCGGTGATCTTGCCGGCCCGCAGCCGTGTGGCGGTGGCAACGCTGGGGAACGGCTCGCGCACCCAGTAGCCGACCGCCCGCTCGCCGGGGGCGAGCGACAGGTCGAGCCCGGTCGCCTCACTGATCGAGCGGGCCCAGCCGGTGGCGCCGGTGCCGGAGGCGACGATGAGCCCGCTGGAGGAATGCTCCTCACCCGCCTCCATGCCCTCTTGCCCGACCTCGATCCGGTAGCGGGCGGATTGGTGGCTGCGGTGGCCGACGAAGATCTCGTTGAGGGCGAACAGGCGCTCGGTCCCGTCGATCACCGCCTCGACCATGGTGCGTCGCTCAACGGCCACATCACCCGCGACGCTCGCCGGCAGCAGCCGGGCGAGCCGCTCGACGGGGTTGCGGACCAGCACGCCGTCATAGAGGTCGGGTGCCGGGTTCACGCCGATCACCGGCTGCGCGCCGAGATATTTCGCGACGTTGGCGATCAGCCCGTCCTGCCCGACGGCGACGACGACGTCGTCGGGGCCGAACAGGAAGCGGTCGAGATCGGCCCGCCGTACCAGGGCCTGGCGCCACTCGGCCGGCACCGCGGCGCGTGCCCGCGCCAGCACCGCATGGAAGCGTTCGTGGCGCGCCTCGACCGCGGCGAGCCCCTGACCACGGCTTTCCAGGAAGAAGCGGGCCTGTCCCCTGGTGGCGTGCCGGGCGATCAGGAGTTCGTAATCGGTCTCGCGGGTGACGAAGACCGCCCGCGGGGTGAGCGCGGCCATGCCTCCCTCCCTCAGCGCGCCGGGAGGCCGGCCGGCCGGCGGACCTCGCCCAGCAGGGTTGCGAGGAGGTCCGGGGTGACGGTGACGTGCTCGATCGTGTCGAGCTTGCCCGCCAGTGCCTGGGCGGCAAGGCCGAGCAGGGTGCCCGGCGCCACGTCGCGGTAGATCGCGACGCGCGCCCGCTCGGCCTCGGCCCGCGCGCCCTCGACCATGCGGATGCGCTCGGCCTCGGCGCCGGCCTCGATCCCTTCCGCCTCGGCCCGTCCTTGCGCCCGGTTGCGGGCGTTCTGCGCTTCCTCGGCGATCAGCAGACTCTCGCGCCGGGCGAGTTCGGTCCGGGTGGCGAGTTCGTTCTCGGCGATGGCGCGTTCCTTCTCCACGGCCAGCGCCCGGCGGGCGAAGGTGGCCTCGTCGGCCTTCTGCTGCAGCGCCTCGTAGGTCGGCGTCTGCAGCGCGCGCTCCAGCTCGCTCGACGGGGCGAGATTGGTGAGCCGCACCGAGACCACGGCGACGCCGATCTCGGCCAGCGACGGCTCGGCGGCGAGCGCCGCCTGCAATTGCCCGCGCAAGGATTCCGGCCCGGCATCGAGCAGCGCACGCACCGGCGCCTGTCCCAGAAACTGCAGCACGGTCTGGTTGGCGAGCCCGGCGATGCGCGCCTCGATCCGCTCGACCGGCTCGCCCTGGAGCCGGCCGGTGCGCAGGTCGAGGGAGAAGTCGATCCGGCTCGCGAGCCGCTCGGGATCGGCGACGTGCCAGCCGATGCTGCCCTGGACCGCCACGGTCTGGAAGTCGCTGCTGCGGCCGCGCACGAACAGCGTCATCTCGCGGTCGTCCATCGGCAGTTCGCTGATGCTCGCCGTCTCCGGCCGGAACCAGAAGACGAGGCCGCGCCCGCTCTGGCGCGGGCGGCCGTCGCGGTAGCGGATCACGTAGTGGCTGGCCTCGCTCCGAAGCTGGGAGAGAACGCCGAAGCGGCGGATCGTGGCCATGTCAGTCTCCTTTCGAGGGGGCTTGCGAGGGCGTTGGACGAAAGCGGTACAGCTCGGCCGGGCGGTAGGAGGTGCCCGTCTCGAACCGGCCGGTGGGTTCGAGCCAGCCGCGGTCGAGCATGCGCCGGCGGAAGGCGGGCTTGTTGAGGCGCGTACCGAGGATCGCCTCGTGCACGTCCTGAAGCTGGCGCAGGGTGAACAGCTCCGGCAGCAGCCTGAAGCCGACCTCCGAATAATCGAGCTTGCCCCTGAGCCGCCGCAGGGCGAGGGCGACGATCTCGGCGTGGTCGAAGGCGAGGGGGAGCGCCGCGCCGTCGGCCGCGTGGACCGTCACGGATCCCTCATCCGACGCCGTGACGGTGCCGGGATGGAGGGCCGGGGCCCGCCCCAGCGCCTCGGCGAAGGCCGCCTCGGTCAGGAGCGCGAGATGGGCGACCGTGACGATGCGCATACGCGGATCCCGCTCGACGGCGCCGAAGGTGTAGAGCTGCTCCAGATGCGCCCGCGCCCCGCCCGCCTTCTCCACCAGGACGCGGGCGGCGGCGTCATCCAGCGCCTCGTCGATCCCGACGAAGCCGCCAGGCAGGGCGTGTCGCCCCACATGCGGGTGGCGGTCGCGCCGCAGCAGCAGGAGGGCGGGACGGCCGCCGGAGAGCCCCAGCAGAACCAGATCGACGGCGACGGCCGGCCGCGCGTAATCGGCGGGATCGTAGCGCGCCAGGAAGGCGGCCTCGGACTCGACTGGACCCATGGATGCGCCCTCGAACCATCTTATATTCGATGTACGAATTAGTTATTTTCATATCGAATATATGTCAAGGCCGAGGAAGGCTGCCGACCGCACCGGTCCGGCCATGGGCCTTTCGATGGCGCGCAGGAACGGCAGTACCAGCAGGCTTCGAACGTCATGACGCGCCGCAACCAAGCGGCGGTCTGGACCGTTCAGAGGACCGCAACCAACCCCGAAAACGGGAACCCGCCATGACGACGAAGACGAATCTCCTGCGCCTCACCGCCGCCACCGGCCTCCTCGCCCTGATGACGGGTATCGCTACGGCCCAGAACCCGGACCTGACCAAGAACCCGGAGAACACCGGCCGTGCGCCGAGCGCGGCGGAGGCCACCAAGTCCAACAGCGACCTCAAGGAGTGGCAGGTCGCCAAGTCGGCCAAGATCGGTCTCGCCCAGGCCATCGCCACCGCCGAGGGCAAGGCCGAGGGCGAGGAGAAGGGCGGCAAGGCGATCGATGCCGATTTCGAGAAGGCCGACGGCAAGAACCCGGCGCGCTACGCGATCAAGGTCGTGTATCCGAGCGGCAAGCTCGTCGAGCACGGCGTCAACGCCGATACGGGCGAGCTCTTCAAGAGCGAGAACCAGCCGATCGAGCGCTACTTCACCCGGCTGAAGGCGAGCGACTTCCAGAATGCCAAGGTCTCGCTGAAGGATGCGATCGCCCTGGCCGAGGGCAAGGCGCCCGGCAGCAAGGCCTACGAGGCCGAGGTGGAGCGCGAGGGCAACGCGGTCGAGTACGAGATCAAGCTGGCGCTCCCCGACCGCGAGCAGGAGGTCAAGGTCGGCCCGGACGGCACGGTGAAGAACGACTGATCCCGCAGGGACGGCCGATCCCGCCCGACCCCCTCCTTGCCGAGGCGGGTCGGCGCGGCGGACATCGCGAAGGGGTATCCGGGAACCGCGTGGAACCCGGATGCCCCTTCGCCATCAGGCGAGCCCTGCCGAGAGGCCGTCCCTATCGGGCCTCGTGGCCCTTGCCCTGGGCACCCGGCGAGGCACCGGAGCCGGCATCGTTGGGCCCCGTGCTGTTGGCCGTGCCGGATCGGCTCTTGTCACCGGAGGTGGGACCGCTTCCGGCCGCTCCGGGCGAGGCTCCGGAACCGGCATCGTTCGGCCCCGTCCTGTCGGCGGTACCGGAACGGCTGGTGCCCGAACCTTCGGCGGCGAAGGCGGCGGGCGTGAGCAGGAGGGCGCTGGCGAGCGCGAAGGTCAGGGCCTTCATGGCGGATCTCCCTGTTTCTGGCGTGATGAACCCTCGGGAAACCGGCGCTCCGGGACGCTGTTCCGCCCTGCCCGCTTCATCGCCCCACGATACCTCGACGGCATACCGGCGAAGTCTGGCTCGGCCCCGAATCCTCCCGAGGCTCGAAAAAACGCTCATCCAAAAGCGCTCATCCAAAAACGCTCATCCCAAGCCTACCTGCCGGGCGCGCACGAGAGTCACGTCGTTGTGATGGATTCATCCGGAACGGCCACACACGAGGAAACTTGAGCGGCGACCACTCGCGACGCGGCCTTTGAGGCCGCCGCGGGCCGGGATCGACATGGAGACCGTCGAGAAGCAGGAGTTCGGAGGGGCCGCGCACGATCCCGCTTGAACCGGGGCTCCCCGCCATGATGCCCTCCGCGCCGAGCCGAACCCGGCGACCCACTCCGCCAGAAGGAAACCCGACGCCGATGGGCGCGCTCATCCAGAACCCGAACGCGGCGACCTGGGGCATCGCCGCGCTCGCGACCCTCGGCGTGATCCTGCGCCCCTTCTCCTGGCCGGAGGCGGTCTGGGCGGTGGCCGGCGCGGTGCTCCTCGTCCTCCTCGGCCTGATCCCCTGGCAAGCCGCCCTGGAGGGCGCGGCCAAGGGTACGGACGTCTACCTCTTCCTCGTCGGGATGATGCTGCTCTCCGAGATCGCCCGGAAGGAGGGGCTGTTCGACTGGCTCGCCGCCCACGCGGTGCGGGCCGCGAAGGGTTCGGCGACGCGGCTGTTCCTGCTCGTCTACGTCGTCGGCACGCTGGTCACGGTCTTCCTCTCGAACGATGCCTGCGCGGTGGTGCTGACGCCGGCCGTCTTCGCCGCGACGCGGGCCGCCGGCGTGAAGCAGCCCCTGCCCTACCTGTTCATCTGCGCCTTCATCGCCAACGCGGCGAGCTTCGTGCTGCCGATCTCGAATCCGGCCAACCTCGTCGTCTTCGCCGAGCACATGCCGCCGCTCGGGCAGTGGCTCGCGACCTTCACCCTGCCCTCCCTCCTCGCGATCGTGGCGACCTACGTCGTCCTGCGCCTGACCCAGAACGCGCGGCTGAAGGCCGAGACGGTGGCGACCCGGATCGAGACGCCGGCGCTCGGGCGCGGTGGCGCGGTCGCGGGCCTCGGCATCATCGCCACCGGCGCGGCCCTGATCGGCGCCTCGGCCGCCGGGCTCGAACTCGGCCTACCGACCTTCGTCGCCGGGCTTGCCACCACCCTCGTCGTGCTCGCGATCAACCGGGGCGGGCTGGTCGCGGTGGCCAAAGACGTGTCCTGGGGCGTGCTGCCGCTGGTCGCCGGGCTGTTCATCCTGGTCGAGGCCCTGGAGAAGACCGGACTGCTCGCGCGGCTCGCCGACGTCCTGGGCCGGGCCGCGCAGGGCGATCCGGCCGCCGCGGCCTGGGCCGGCGGCGCCCTCGTCGCCTTCGGCTCGAACCTCGTGAACAACCTGCCGGCGGGCCTGCTGGCCGGTGCCGCGGTGCAGGCGGCCCACGTCCCGGAGAAGGTCGCGGGCGCAATCCTGATCGGCATCGATCTCGGGCCGAACCTCTCGGTCACGGGCTCGCTCGCCACGATCCTCTGGCTCACCGCGATCCGCCGCGAGGGCGAGGACGTCTCGGCCTGGGCGTTCCTGAAACTCGGCGTCCTCGTCATGCCCCCGGCGCTCGCCCTCGCGCTGGCCGCGCTGATCCTCGTCTGATCCCCCCTCGCCTGCCCCTTCGCCGATCCGGAGGCCGCCCCCGTGAGTGCTGCCCTTCTCTATCCCTTCGTCCTCCTCGCGGGCGCCCTCCAGGCGCTCGGCAATTCCATGAACGCGCAGCTGCGCGGACAACTCGTCAACCCGTTCCTGGCGGCCTCCGTCTCCTTCCTGCCGATCGTCTTCGTCTTCGCGACGCTGTTTCTCGTGATGCCGACGCCGCTGCCTGGCCTCGACACGCTCGCAGGCATGCCGTGGTACGCGCCGCTCGGCGGGCTCGCCGGCGCGGTCGCGGTGTTTGGCGGCCTCGCCTTCGTCGACAAGGTCGGCGCCGGCCCCTTCAACGGCCTGACGCTGACCGCCAACATCCTGACCTCGCTGACGATGGATTCGCTGGGCCTGTTCGGGCTGCCGGGCGGCGGGTTCAAGCCGCTGCCCTGGCTCGGCGGCCTGCTCATGGCCGTCGGCGTGACGTTCATTGCCCGCGTCACCCCCGACAAGGGGTCAGAGGCGGGTGAGACCAAGGCGGGCCACGGCCTCAATCCGAGGCTGCTCTACCCCTTCATCGTCGTGGCGGGCGCGCTGCAGGCGATCGGCGTGGTCTGGAACGCGCAGCTCCGCGAAGCCGTGGTCAATCCGTGGCTCGCAGCCCTGGTCTCGTTCCTGCCGGTGGTGTTCGTGTTCGTGCTGGTCTTCCTGCTGCGACCGAAGCCGCTGCCGCAGCGGACCGACATTGAGGGGGTGCGCTGGTGGATGCCGCTGGCCGGCCTCACCGGGGCCGTGGCCGTGTTCGCCGGCCTGCTGTTCGTCGACAAAGTCGGCGCGGGCGCCTTCAACGGCCTGCTCATCACCGCCAACCTGCTGACCTCGGTGGCGCTGGATCATTTCGGCTGGGTCGGCATGAAGCGGGTGCGGGCCGGCGCGTCACGGCTCGGCGGAGCCGCGCTGATGGTGGCCGGCATCCTCCTCATCTCGCTGTTCTGACGCGGCTCGGGGAGCCGGATCACGGCGGTCCGAAGGTCGGCATCGTGCGAAGCACCGTCCCTTCGCCAGAGAGCCTCTTGCCCCGTGTGATGGCTGAGCATCCCTCGGCCATCGGGCAGATCGAACGCAGGGGCACCAACCCGTCTCGGACACATCATCCGGCAGACCTTGGACGCCTGCGGTGCTGCCCGGCCCCGAACCAAACCGGTGGAAGGCGGCAAAGCCCTCGCCTGATCTCTTGCCCTGAACTTTTGCCCTGATCTCTTGCAACGCGCGCGGCCCCAAGGCGCCTTCGTCGAGCCCCCCGCCAGCAAGCACACGAGATTTTGATCAGCAGATTCGATCGGACGCAGTGCCTGGCAGCACTCCATTCTCCAACAAGTGTTTACTTGAGCAGATTTACGCACTATCCGGTCGAATTGAGCAGATTTTCTTAGCCCATTAGCCTCACAGACCGATCGAATACGCACCAACCAGGGAAGGACGATGCCGACCAACGACGCTGATGCCATCGCTGAGGTCGCCGCCCTGTGTGCAGCGGCCCGTGCGAAGCTTCCGGCATCGGGCTTCCGACGGCTCCACGTCCTGCTCGACATGCTCCTGATCGACCTCGGTCACGCGGCTCCGCCCCCGACAGAGGCGGCATCGGATCTCCGGCCGGATGCGATGATGTCCGAGGATCGCCCTTGATCGGTCTCAGCCGTCGTCGATCTGGCAGACGAGGCGGATCGTCATGACGCTATCGCCGTCGCCGTTGCGGACGGTCAGGACCAGCGTGCAATCCTGGCTGTCCTCGGCCTCCGCGGCCATCAGGGTCGTCATCACCCGCAGAGCCTCGCGGCGCAGGGCGAGCGGATCCCGGATCTCGCGACCCACCTCGTCCTTCAGATCCGTGCCGTCGTTGATGTCGAAATAGTAACGCGGCATCCGAGACAAGCTGCGTGAAAGAACCGTCCCGTCCCGATCAAGCTCGAGACCGGCCCCAAGGACGAATCCTCCGAACCCGGCCCGGACAGAGCCCCACATCGTTGCAACGTGCAGGAAACAGGCCAGTTTCAGCGGCACAAGCGGTGAGCATACAGCCGGAACGTGCCGCCGGGGAGAGCCGAGAACCGCAAATCCGCGTCAATGCGCGAGGATCTTCGAGAGGAACTGCTGAGCCCGCTCGCTGCGGGGCCGGTCGAAGAAGGTGTCCTTGGGGACATCCTCGACGATCTCGCCGCGATCCATGAACACCACCCGGTCGGCCACCTTGCGGGCAAATCCCATCTCGTGGGTCACGACCATCATGGTCATGCCGTCGCGGGCCAGCTCCACCATCACGTCGAGCACCTCGCCGACCATCTCGGGGTCGAGGGCCGAGGTCGGCTCGTCGAACAGCATCACCACCGGGTCCATGGCAAGCGCCCGGGCGATCGCCACCCGCTGCTGCTGCCCGCCCGAGAGCTGACCCGGATGCTTCTGCGCATGCGCCGAGAGGCCGACGCGGGCCAGCAGATCGAGGCCGCGCTTGCCCGCCGCGTCCCGCGATCGCCCGAGAACCTTGCGCGGGGCCAACGTCAGGTTGTCGATCACGCTCAGGTGCGGGAACAGTTCGAAGTGCTGGAACACCATGCCGACCCGCGTGCGCAGCCGCGGCAGGTTGGTGGCCCGGTCGCGCACCCGTGTTCCGTCGACGGTGATCTGCCCCTCCTGGAACGGCTCGAGGGCGTTGACGCATTTCAGCAGCGTCGACTTGCCCGAGCCCGATGGGCCGCAGACCACCACCACCTCGCCCCGGTTCACCGCGGTGGAGCAGCCGGTGAGGACGCGGACCTCGCCGTACCACTTCGACACCGCCTCGATGGCGATCATAGGCCCGCCCGCGATGGCCGGCTGCGGGGCTGAACTTATGGGAGCAGAGGTCATGGGCCCGTCCTCATCGCGTTTGCCCTCTCACCGGACGATCGCCGTGCGGGCCTGGAGCCGGCGCACCAGCAGCGAGGCCGCGAAGCAGACGGCGAAGTAGACGAGCGCGGCGAACAGATACATCTCCACGAGCCGCCCGTCGCGCTGCGCGACCTTGGAGGCGGCGCCCAGGAAGTCGGTCAGCGAGAGCACGTAGACGAGCGACGTGTCCTGGAACAGCACGATCGTCTGGGTCAGCAGCAGCGGCACCATGTTGCGGAAGGCCTGGGGCAGCACCACGAGCCGCATCGTCTGCGCATAGCTCATGCCGAGCGCCTGGGCCGCCGCGCTCTGTCCCTTCGGGATCGACTGGATGCCCGCCCGCACGATCTCGGAGAAGTAGGCCGCCTCGAACAGGGTGAAGGTGACGAGCGCGCTGGCAAACGCCCCGACCTGGATCGGCGTGTCCGAGCCCGTGGCCCAGGCGCCGAGATAGGGCACGAGGAAGTAGAACCAGAAGATCACCAGCACGAGCGGCAGGGCCCGCATCAGCTCGACATAGAGCTTGGCCGCGTGCGTCAGGCCCGGCACGCCCGAGAGCCGCATCAGCGCGAGCGCCGTGCCGAGCACGATGCCGCCGCTCGCCGCGAGCGCGGTCAGCGTCAGGGTGAACACCATGCCCTCGGCGAAGAGGTAGGGCAGCGCGTCGATGATGACGGAGAAGTCGAACTGCCCGAACATCAGCGCCCTCCCGGCACGGCCAGGCGGCGCTCCAGCAGGGTCGCGCCCGCGATCACTACGAGGTTGAGGGCGACGTAGAGCAGGGTCGCCGCGGTGAAGGCCTCGAACACGTGGAACGAGAATTCCTGCATCGAGCGGGCCCGCGCCGTGAGTTCGAGCAGGCCGATGGTGAGCGCCACCGAGGTGTTCTTGAGGTTGTTGAGGAATTCCGAGGTGAGCGGCGGCAGGAGGATCCGGTAGGCGTTGGGCAGCAGCACGGCACGGTAGGTCTGCGCCCGCGTGAGGCCGAGGGCGAGGCCCGCCTGCGTTTGCCCCCGCGGCAGGGCGCGGATGCCCGCCCGCACCTGCTCGGCCACCCGCGCGGCAGTGAAGAAGCCCAGGCACAGGACTGCGGTGTAGAACGGCGCGTCCGGCAACTGCTTGACGGCGGAGCCCAGATGCGCGGGCAGGAGCTCCGGCAGCACGAAGTACCAGAGGAACATCTGCACCAGCAGCGGGACGTTGCGGAACACCTCGACATAGGCGGCGCCGACCGCGTTGGCGGTGCGCGAGGGGAGCGTGCGCATCACGCCGATCACCGAGCCGAGGGTGAAGGCAATCGCCCACGAGGCCAGCGCGGTGGCGACCGTCCAGGCCAGCCCCGAGAGGAGCATGTCGGCATAGGTGCCGGCGCCCTCGGGCGACGGCTCCAGGAAGATGCCCCAGTTCCAGTTGTAGTTCATCGGGCTCCCGTCATCGCAGGCCGGCCACCGCATGCCGTCCGCCGCGCTCGGCGTGCCTCACAAAACGCCCGGCCATTCCCCTCTGGCGAGAACAGCGCGGCGGGCGTTTCGTGTGAAGCACTTACACCAAACCCCATCACCAAGCCCCATGGAACAGGACCGATGGTGCTCTTCCCTGCGTCCGGCGGACGACCGCCGCCGCGCAGCGGCGCGGGCGATCGGCGACGCGTCACGATCTTCGCCGATCGGTATCAGTAGGCCGCCGGATCGGCGCTGTCGCTTGGATTGGCGAAGGCCTTCTGCATCGGCTCGCTCATCGGGAGCTTCAGGTTGATGCCCCGAGGCGGGATCGCTTGCGTGAACCACTTGTCGTAGAGCGCCTTGCCCTCCGGGCTCTTGTAGAGGGCGGCGGTCGCCGCATCGACCACCGCCTTGAACGGGGCGTCGTCCTTGCGCAGCATGATGCCGTAGGGCTCGGGCTGCGACTGAGCCTCCGACGAGATCGTGTAGGCCTCGGGCGCCTTCGAGCCGGCGACGAGGGCGGCGAGCAGCACGTCGTCCATCACGAAGGCGTCGGCGCGGCCGGTCTCCATCATCAGGAAGGCCTCGGCGTGGTCCTTGGCCGGCAGGATCCGCATGCCGAGGCCGCGGGCCGCGTTGATCTCGTTGATCTGGCGGATGTTCGTGGTGCCCGAGGTCGAGACCACGGTCCGGCCCTTGAGGTCGTCGGTCTTGTCGAGCCCCTTCTCCTTCTTGGCGACGAAGCGCGTCGCGGTGAGGAAGTGGGTGTTGGTGAAGGCGGCCTGTTTCTGCCGGTCGGCGTTGTTGGTGGTCGAGCCGCATTCGAGGTCGATCGTCCCGTTGGCGATCAGGGGAATGCGGGTCGCGGAGGTGACGGG
>JAGTAM010000705.1 GCA_023422485.1 Pseudomonadota bacterium
GCAGCCGCGGCTCAGTCGTCACCGAGCCGCGGCTTCGGATCGCGCATTTCTCGGTACGAAACGCCGCGCAATACGTCACGAAGGTTGTGCGTGGATGGGCGAAGATCCTGACGGCCGGTCAAGCGTACATGGAGCGCGGCTTCTCGGACCATTACCGCGGACCGTTCGAGCTTCTCAGGGACCATCCCGAGAATCTGCTGAGGTCCGAATGGATCCTCGAGAAGGAGAACGAGGATCGCTGCGTCATCCATGACCCGATCGAGTATCGCGGCGGACCCCTTCGCTACACGCCCCCGAACGATCCCGAGATGCAGTCGGTTCGGGCGCTCCTCGGCTTCCTGTCGGAGGTCTGCACCCGCTACGGCGAACTGACCGATGCACTGCCCGTGGCGAGGGCCTATTCCGAGCGGATCGAGCGGCGGATCGACCGGCTCATCTGAAGCGCTCTCCCCTGGACGGTGCCGAACTCATCCAGTCGGCGTGAGGAGGGCGTCCCATCTCGGGCGCTGAAGCCGATTTTTCGTTACCCACTGTTAGCGACGCGATCCACGGCACGACACCTCGGAGGGGCGCTTTGAATGGCGTTGGCTTCGCCCCGCAACGACCAGGGAGCGCCAGAATCGAAAACAGCGTCCCGGATCTCGCGGATCCGGGACGCTGCTCGTCCGCATTGCGCAGGCGCTGGGGGAAGTCTTACTCCGCGGCGGCGGTCCGCCCGATCACGCCGCGATAGATCTTGCTGAGCCAGGAGGACTTCTCTTCCCGCGGCTCCAGGCCGCCGGTCTGCAGGAGCTTGTAGGCATCCTGGTACCAGGGGCTGTCGGGGAAGTTGTGGCCGAGCACGGCCGCCGCGGTCTGCGCCTCGGCGGTGAGGCCGAGCGCCATGTAGGCCTCGACGAGGCGCTCCAGCGCCTCCTCCGCATGGCGGGTCGTCTGGTACTTGCTGACCACGTCGCGGAAGCGGTTGATCGCGGCCGGGAAGGCGCGCTTCTGAAGGTAGAAGCGCCCGACCTCCATCTCCTTGCCGGCGAGCTGGTCGCGGGTGATCTGGATCTTGGCCTTGGCGTCGGCGGCGTATTCCGACGTCGGGTACTTCTGCACCAGCTCCTGGAGGGCGACGAGGGCGCGCTCGGAGCGCTCCTGATCGCGGGTCACGTCCGGAATCTGCTTATACTGCGACATCGCCATCAGGTACTGGGCGTAGGCCGCATCCTTGCTCGCCGGGTGGCGCTGCAGGTAGCGCTTCGAGGCATTGATGGCGTCGTCGTACTTCGCGCTCTCGTAGTTCGCGTAGGCCGTCATCAGCAGGCCTTTCCGCGACCAGTCGGAATAGGTGTACTGCTTGTCGAGCTGCTCGAACTGCTTGGCGGCGTTCTCGTAGTCCTTGTCCTCCATCTTCGCCAAGCCCTCGCTGTAGAGCTTGTCCGCCGGCGTGTCCGGCACCGCCTCGGGCTTGTACTTCTCGGCAAAGAGGTTGGTCGGGTCGAGGGCATCGCAGCCGCCGAGACCGAGGCCGAGGCTTAGGAGCACGGCCGCCATCGCGCCACGGGTCGGGAAGGTCAGAGGCATCGCGGTCAAATTCCCTGTCAGGCCCGGCCGCTTCGAGGCGGCGCGACCTACGCGCAGGCTTTCACGGGTGGAGGCCGATTCGGGCGCCAAAACGGCAAGACGGCGGAGACCGTTAAGGGATTTCGCCGAAAACGTGGATCGAGGGCCGATGTGGCGCGGCGGTTACAGTTCCGCGGCGAAGGCGGCGATGCCGAGGCCGAACTCGGCCCGGGCCGGCTCGCGGCGGGAGCCCTGGCCCTCGACG
Organism: Pseudomonadota bacterium; assembly: GCA_023422485.1. Lineage (GTDB taxonomy): Bacteria > Pseudomonadota > Alphaproteobacteria > Rhizobiales > Beijerinckiaceae > Methylobacterium. Next base: position 1,814 of record JAGTAM010000705.1, read on the forward strand.
ATGGCGTAATTCGCGCGGTCGGCGAACAGAGCTTCGAGGATGCCGACATTCATGCGGTGGCCGCCGCAATAGGAGCGGTAGGCGCCCTGGATCGGCAGGCCGGCCAGCGCGAGGTCGCCGACCGCGTCGAGGAACTTGTGGCGGACGAACTCGTCCGCGAAGCGCAGGCCTTCCGGGTTGACCACGGCGGTCTCGCCGACGGCGACCGTGTTGTCGAGGGAGGCGCCGAGTGCAAAGCCCGCCTTCCAGTAGCGCTCCACGTCCTTCATCATACCGAAGGTGCGGGCGGGGGCGATCTCGCGGCGGTAGGAGGCCGGGGTCAGGTCCATCGCCCGGCGCGAGCGGCCGATCACCGGGGATTCGAAGTCGATCTCCACGTCGAGGCGGAAGCCGCGGTCGATCGGACGGAGCTCGGCGAAGGCGCGGCCGGCCTCGATGCGGACGGGCTGGAGCACCTTGATCCAGCGGCGCGGCGCGCCGCAGGTGGTGAGGCCGACGCTGTCGATGGCGGTGACGAAGGGGCGGGCGCTGCCGTCGAGGATCGGCATCTCGGGGCCGTCGATCTCGATCAGCGCGTTGTCCACACCCAGGCCGTAGAGGGCCGACATCAGGTGTTCGATGGTGGCGACGGCGCCGGTCTCGACGTCACCGATGACGGTGCACAGCTCGGTGGCGGAGACGCAGGCGAAGTGGGCTTTGATGAGCCGGTCGTTGCCGGTGGTGGTGCCCGTCCGGAGGAAGGCGATACCGTGGTTGGCTTTGGCGGGGTGGATCGTGATCTCTGCCGGGTTTCCGGAGTGGACTCCGATTCCGGTGAGGGTCACGGACGTTTTGAGCGTTGTTTGTTGGTTCGTCCGCATACCTTAGCCCTCGGCCAGGATCCTTCCCGCGCATCCCCGGTCGGGGCGCGGTATGGGAAAGTCCGTCCGCTGCTTGAAGCCTCTGCGAGCGCTGCCGGTCGGTCGACCAAGCGCGCCTTCTGTCGTTCCGGCATGGTGTATAGCTGTGGCAAACAGGGCGGCCAAATCACGGATTCTTACGTTCTGTTACAGCCACGGTTTCGCCACGATCTTTGAAAAGCATTTTGTGATCAGTGTCTTAACAAGTAGCTAAACCCGGGATCTTGCGATCCCGGGTCTGTTGCCGAAACACCTCACTGACGGCCGATGGGGGCAGGGTTGCCCCCATCAATCCACAGCCAAACCGCTTTTCGGGTCGCGCCTCAGTTCGCTTGGCGGCGCAGGAAGGCGGGGATTTCGAGCTGGTCGTCTTCCATCATCCGCGGCGGCAGGGCGCGGCCCTGCGCATCCAGGTTGCCCTGAGCGGGGCGATATTGCGGCGCTTGGGGCGCGGGCGCCCGCAGGGCCGGCTCGACGCGCGGGGCGGCGACCGGGGCCGGAG
>JAGTAM010000708.1 GCA_023422485.1 Pseudomonadota bacterium
GTGCTGCCCTTCACGCGGGCGAACGCGCCGGCGCTGACAGCACGGGCGCGTTCCGGCCCGGCGGCGAGAGGCTGGCGGCCGGATCCTGCGACCGAGGGCGCCTGGATCCTCGACGCCCCCTTGGAGACGGCCTCGAGCCACGCCTGCATCCGGTCGATCAGCGCGTACACGGCCGACCCGCTCCGGTCTCTGCCCGAGAGCGTGCATCACAGCCTGTGCGCCGGCGGCCCGCCCGTGCCGCTGCCGGTCGCCGGCTGGGCCGTCTTCGACCGCAACGGCGACCTGCTGTTCTCGCGCGGCGGCGCGCTGTTTCGCCTCGATGCGGACCGGGTCGGCGGCCTCGGCTCGACGGACGAGCTTCTCGCCCGCGCCTGCTGCCTCGCCGATTTCTCCGACCTGCGCTTCCGGCCCCTTGCCGCCCCCTACGCCGCGCAGACGGCAGAGACGGAGGACGGCTTCGCCCCCGCGCTCGACCGGGTGAGCCGCGAGGACCGACAACGGCGTCGGCAGATGCGCAAGGCCCACGAGCGGGTCGCCGGGGCCGGCTGATCCGATGCGCCGCGATCGCGCCGGCCTCACTCACGCCGCGGCATTCGCCTCGGCAGGCGCCATCGCAACAAAGGCGATCAAACCGATCAGAACCATGATCGGCAACGCGATGCAGCCGAAGGCGAGATGGGCGATCCCGAACGCTCCGCACAGGGCGCCCGCGGCGAAGGTCACGATGGCCGGCAGCACCCGCAGCAACCGCGCGCGCGCCGGAGCGGCGCTCCCGGACGGTTTCAGAATGAGATCCGTCGCGTCGATGACGGCTTGACTCACGCTCACGGTCATCACCGTCGTCGGAGCCAGATGGCCGAGCGAGAGACGGCCGATCGCGTTCTGCACGCCCATGGCCGCGACGGCGAGCATGCCCACGATCAGGGCCGGGGCACCGTCCGGCGCATCGAGCGGCAACGCCAAGGTTCCGCACAGGCCGAAACCCGCGAGCAGGGCGGCCTCCGCGGCGAGCAGCCAGGGCAGCGGATCGGCACCGCGCCGCTCCAGGAGCAGTGCGAGGAGGCGGGTCACCGCCACAGCCCCCATGAAGACGGGCAAGGCCAGAACCTTCGCCAGCACGCCGGTCGAACTCGCGACCAATTCGGCGCCGATCAGGACGAAGTTTCCGGTGACATGGGCCGTGAACAGGCCTGTCAGCGCGATGAAGGCCGCGGCGTCGATGAAGCCGGCCACGAAGGCGAGGGCCGCTCCGGCGGACGTGCCGCCACCCGAGGTCTGCGACTTCACGAGTGCTTCCTAAGTTGGTCGGCGTTGAACGCGTTTCGACGCAGGAGAGCCGTGCCGGACCCGATCGGATCAGGCCGGCCGCTCACGATCCTTGTGTTGTCGCGCGCGCTCTCGACGAGCCGGCATCCACTTCGTCGGAGGGCGCTCTAATCAGCGGGCGAATCGACGATCACGGTGACCGGCGCCCGAGGATTGGCAAAGTAATCCGGCCATCGATCGCAAAGGACCATGATCGCAGTCACCAGCAGGACGGTCGCCAGAAGGAAGGCGAGCGCTTCCGTGACCTGATGCGCCCATCGGCCGAAGGCCGGGATCGCGACGAATCCGCCGATGAAGATCATGGTTATGGCAATGGGAGCAGTCATCGGAGGAAACCTGACGCTGATGGTGGACTGCCGGTTCGGTCTGGACCTTAAGCCTGCCGGGCTCCAGACCCATAAGGATATCGGCTATCACGAACCATGATAAGCAACCTGAACGTCGATCAGATCCGCTCGTTCCTGGCCGTGGTTGAGAGCGGGGGCTTCACAGCCGCTGCGCAGATGCTCGGGGTGCGACAATCCACGGTCAGCGGGCATATCGCGCGGCTGGAACAGACCCTGGACCGTTCCCTCCTCATGCGCGACACCCATCGGGTCGCCCCGACGCCGGATGGCCAAGCCATGATCGGCTTCGCGCGCGAACTCTTGGAGGCGCACGACCGGCTTCGCGCCTTCTTCTCGCCGGGCGGCCTGCGCGGCCGCATCCGCCTCGGCGTCTCCGAGGACTATACGCTCTCGGCCCTGGCCCAGGTTCTGGCGCGATTTGCCGAGCGCCACCCGTCGGTCGATCTGCAGCTCACGGTCGGGCTCAGCCGGGCCCTCTACCAGGGCTACGATGCGGGCGAACTGGATGTGATCTTCTGCAAGCGCCGACGCGGCGATCCGCGCGGCGAACTGGCCTGGGCGGACGAGCTGATCTGGACAGGCCGGCCGGGCCTGGTTCCCGATCCGGCGCTGGCCTTGCCCCTGGTCCTCTATCCGCCGCCTTCGATCACGCGCACCCTGGCCCTCGATGCCCTCGAAGCCGCGGGCCGCTCCTGGCGGATCGCCTGCACCAGCGGCAGCCTGATGGGGCTGCGCGCGGCCGTCGAAGCGGGTCTGGGCATCGCGCCGCACTCGGCCAGGGTGATGCCGCCGGGTCTGGCGCCGATCCCGGAGACGGCCGGTCTGCCGCCGATCGGCGAGGTGGAGTTCGTAGTGCTCGGCTCAGGCCGCCAGCATGCCGTCGCGACGGCGCTGCAGGAGACGCTCCTCGCAAGCACGGCGGAGCTTCAGGCCGCCCCTGAGGGGTGAGCCTCCCGCTGTCGAGCAGCGCGGCCGCACGTCGCCCGCCGCGCACGGGACGCCCGAGTCGTCGGAGGGCTCGGGGCGCGGATCGATGACGAGGACGATGCCTGGAAGCGGACCTTGCGCGCATCGAAGATGGGTCGAAAGCAAGCTTCGCATAGCCGCCTGCTCGGGATTGCCCCTACCGTTCACGGATCGGCCGCAGCGGACCATTGAAGGGACCCGGCTTCATGCCGTGTTCGCGGGCGCGCGCACCGATCAACGCCTGGCCGCCCAGCAGAGAGGCGATCGGCGCGGACTGCATCTCGACGCTGTTGAGGGCGCGCCCGATCTGCCGCCCCTCCCACCAGAGTTCGGCGAACAGAACGGCGAGAACCCCGAGCAGCCCCCAGGTCGTGAGATCCCAGCCGAGGATATAGACGCCGTAGGGCGGCGACAGGGCGGTCCCGAGATGCGACAGGCCGATCGCCGCCGCGAAGCCGAGGACGAGGATCAGGGGCAGGCGGATCATCAGGCGCCGGTAATGGCGCAAGGCGAGGTTGAGGTCCTCGATGGAGGAGTGATCGAGCCTGAGCGCCGGGGATTCGGGCAGCGTGGAATCAGGCGTCATCGGGCGTCCTTCGACCGTAGGGGCGCCGGCCGGGGTCGGCCGCGCTGGCGCGCGAACGTGGTCGAGGCGGACGCGAGATGCAATCGCCGGCCGCATCGATTCGGCCGGCCCACCATCATCGGCTGCGGGAGCCGGGCAGCGCCGTCACGGAATCCCGATGATCTTGTGCGTCTGGAGCGAGAGCCGCCAGCGGGCATTCGCCCGGCAATAGGCCACCGCCGCGGCGGTGTGGGCGGCGGCTTCCGGCCCGTCCATCGGCTGCAGGAAATGGTGCCGGAAGGGCAGGTCCGAAAAGCGCTCCGGCGCGGCCTCGGCCTCCGCCTGCGGAAAGACCAGCTTCAACTCGTCGCCCGAGGTCTGGACCAGCGGGTTTCCGGCCTTGGGGCTCACGCAGATCCAGTCGATGCCGGGCGGGGCTGGCAGCGTCCCGTTGGTCTCCACCGCGACCTCGAAGTCGCGGGCATGGGCAGCGGCGATCAAGGCTTCGTCGAGTTGCAGCAACGGCTCGCCGCCGGTGAAGACGACGTAGCGGTTGACCGCGCCGCCGGCCCAGGTCGCGGCGATGGCGTCCGCCAGGGCTTCGGCCGAGGCGAAGCGCCCGCCACCCTCCCCGTCCATCCCGACGAAATCGGTGTCGCAGAAGCGGCAGGCGGCGCCCGCCCGGTCCTCCTCGCGGCCGGACCAGAGATTGCAGCCGGAAAACCGGCAGAACACCGCCGCGCGCCCGGCCTGGGCGCCCTCGCCCTGAAGTGTGTGGAACAGTTCCTTGACCGCGTAGGACATCATCGCGCTTTTCTGCCAGGGCTTGCCCTTACCCTCGCGAGGCCCGGAAGACCAAGCGGCGCACGATTTCGCGGAACGCAACCCCGGCCAGCAGCTTAACCGTGGGCAAAACCCCTTGGTCTGCCATGCTCTCGCCACGGAGGGCACGTTGATGAACGGGTCTCCTCGATCCGACGCGTTCCGGACGCATCCCTCGCGAACGTCCGGGGCCGGCAACGGAAATCCTGTTCCGCGGCGTCCCGCGCCCTCACACCCTTTCGAGATTGGCCCGATGGTGAACCGTGTTTGGGGACGGCTGATCGGCACCCTCACCGCCCTCGGCCTGATGGCCGGGGCAGCCTCGGCGGTGACGGCGCCGATCCTCGTCGTCGATGCCGAGTCCGGCAAGGTGCTCTACAGCCAGGGCGCGACCGACCCGTGGTATCCGGCCTCGGTCACCAAGCTGATGACGGCCTACGTCGCCCTCGACATGGTGCGCCAGGGCAAGGTCTCCCTCGACACGCTGCTGACGATCTCACCGGCCGCCGCCGCCGAGCCGCCCTCGAAGATGGGCTTCAAGCCGGGCACGCAGATCACCCTCGACAACGCCCTCAAGATCATCATGGTCAAGTCGGCCAACGACGTGTCCTGGGCGATCGGCGAGGGTCTCGGCGGCTCCGTCGAGGGCTTCGCCGACATGATGAACGAGACCGCGCACCGGATCGGCATGCGCGAGAGCCGCTGGTACAATCCCAACGGCCTGCCCGAGCCGCGGCAATGGACCAGTGCCCGCGACATGGCGATCCTCGCCCGCGCGCTGATGCGCGACTTCCCCAACCAGCAGGCCCTGTTCTCGATCTCGGCGATCCAGTTCGGCCGGTCGGTGATGGCCAACCATAACGGCCTGCTCGGTCGCTATCCCGGCGCCGACGGCATGAAGACCGGCTTCATCTGCTCGGGCGGCTTCAACGTGGTGGCGACCGCGACCCGCGGCGGCCGACGCATCATCGCCGTGGTGATGGGCCAGCCGAGCGCCCGCGAGCGCGACATCAAGGCCGCCGACCTGTTCGATTACGGCTTCGCCCAGTCGGCGGGCTGGACCGCGCCGACGCTCGAATCGCTGCCGGCCTCCAGCGTCGCCACCCCGCCGGACATGCGCCCCTACATCTGCGACAAGCGCAAGCCGATGCCGGTGGACGAGGGCCCCGGCGCCCTGACCGCGAGTGGCCCCGGCGCCGACAGCGCGGCGACCCGGCTCCTCGGCTCGGCCACGCCCGACGCGGCCAACCTCGCCTTCGCCGCACTCGGCAACGCCAATGTCCGCGGGCGCACCCTGCCGC
>JAGTAM010000709.1 GCA_023422485.1 Pseudomonadota bacterium
CGCAGCACCTGCACGAACAGGTCCGACAGGGCCACGAGGTGGCGCTTGCGGAAGTCGGCGATGGTGCGGAAGTCCGGTCGGTTCAGGCCAGTGACGGCCATGACGTCGACCCGCTCCTCACAGGCGCGGGCAAGCTGACGCGAGGAGTACAGGTCGCGGCTATACCCGTAGAGCAGGAGCGCCACCATCATGCCGGGATGGTAGGGCGGGTATCCACGCTCCTCCGTGTAGGTGTCGAGAATGGCCGAAAGGTCGAGCGCCTCCCGCACCGTATCGCGCACGAAGTACGCCATGTGGCCGGGTGGCACGAACTCGTGCAGCGAGGGCGGCAGAAGCCAGCCCTGATCGACGTCCCACGCGCGAAACACCTTGGCCATGAGCCGAGTGAATCACCCCGCAGTCAATCCGTCGAGACACTTACTCGGACAGGCTCCTAGCCTGCGAGAGATCCGTGTACAGATACTCGACGCGAGCCCGGACGTTGTCCGTCAGGGCGTAGTCGAAACCGCCGCCGACGGCGTAGCCGACGTTGGTGCGCGAGTCGCGGAGGTTGAGGCTGACAGGGGTTGCCACGCCGTTTTGGACGGCGGTGCCCACGAGACGGAAATTGCCGAAGCCGTTGCCGAGGACGAGACCGCCGGTCACGTAGGGAAGGATCGGCAGATCGAGGCCGGCGAAGCCCAGTCGCGCCCGGACCGAGCCGTCGATCTCGAGGCCGGCGGAGCCGCTTGCGAGATAGGAGTTGACGACGCCGTCCTGGACGAGGCTGAAGGGACCGGAGGACGTGGCCTTGAGGTCCACGTAGCTGATGTCGCCGATACCACCGAACACGACCGAGCCGATCCGGTAGTCGAAGCCGACGTGGGCGCCGCCCGAGAAGCCGATGTACTCGCGACCGTTCGTCAGCAGGCTGCGAGTGATCGGATCGTTGCCGATGCTGGGCTTGCCGGCGAACGCACCGCCGGCCTGAAAGCCGATGTAGGCGCCGGACCAATCGATCAGGCTGGAGGTGCGCGGAGCGACACAGCCCGCGGGCGCGTACGCTGCCGCGGCCCTGTCGATGGCGGCCCTTGTCGCTCTCCTGACCCAGGACGCGATGGCAGACGCCAAATCGATCCCGCTCCGTCTGCACAACACGAATACCGGCGACAGGCTCGCCATCGATCTCTTCGTCGGATCGAACTGGAACCCGACCGGGCTCGTTCAGGCCGACTACATGCCTCGGGACTTCCGGCAGAACCTCGTGGTCCAGAACGACCGTCGCCTCTATGCAGCTCTGTAGCTCATGCCGAGAAGCCCCGGCCTTCAGGCCGGTGAGTTGTCACGGTGAGACCAGTCATGGCTTGAACTCGATGGCTGCAGGGAAGGCGTCGCGCAGGTGCTCGCGGTCATTCCGCGACACTCCTCTGGCATCCATGAATCCGGTCAGTCCTTTCGCCGCCTGGACGACCCGATCGCGGATGGCGGCGGCGTCCGCCACCGCGATCTTGAGGCTCCGATGCGCTTCGAAGGCGGCGTCGACATCCCAGGCCGGCCCAATGCCCTTCGCCGGCGCACAGACGTGCCGCCGGGCGTCCGGATGCGGAACGAGATCGAAGACGGGCGAGAATTCCCAGCGCCCTCCCCGATTGATGAAGGCATGGTTGCGGAGGTGATCGTCGGTGTTGTGCAGGTAGGCGTTGAGGAGCAGACGAGCGAACGTTGCCTCGACCGCGCCCAGAACCCCGATTCGCCGAGCTGCGTCCGCGATGTCGACGTAGGTCCGATCGGTCCCGTAGCTCGTGGACGGCTGCTTCAGCAGAGTCGCGGCGCTGAGGTAGCCGTAGGGAGACCCGTTGATCCCGGGGGCACGGTCGAACCGCTCGACCAGCAGGGCCGCTCTGCCGCCGCCTTCGACGATCCTACGATCGGGCACCGGAAAGCCGGCCCCCGCCGCCACATCGAGGCAAGCGGCCTCGACCCGTGGATCGTCGAACCGGTCCGTCGTGGCGGGGAACTTCGCGATCCATTGCCGACCGTCATGACGAATCCTTGCCTTGGGCCGAGCACCCCCGACGTCCGCGCTCGGCCGGAAGAGCAGCGTGAAGTGCTGCTTCGCGCCGCCGCCTTCGTCGACTGCGGCTGCGGCCGCCATGAGGGCCTCGAAATCGTCGGTCTCGCGAGGGAGGGCGACCAACGGCTCCTCCGCCGGCGTCCAGGTCTGCGGGCCCGCCTCCGGCGTCGGCCCGAATGCGAGGTCGCCTGTGCGGTCGGTTCCTCCGAGTGCAAGATACTCGGCCATCGAGAGCACGCATTTCGGGAAGGCGTGATTGAGCACCTGCTTGCCCCAGCCGTCCGGCCCGGCGTCGTAGAACGCCAGCGGAAGCTCCTCGGGAGCGCCTGGGAACGACCTGCCTACGAGTGGCAACCCGATTGGATCGATCTCTCCGGCCTTCTCTCGCTTGAGGTAGCTACCAGCATAACGGAAGCGGCCGAGGCGTTTCACGCCGGCGCCCTCGAAGGTGAGTTCGCCGGTCGGCACGTACGAGCCCGCCAGCCACCGGAAGACGACGAGGCGGTCGATGCGGCCTGTCTTAGAAGTCTGCCACACCGTACCTGCCTCCCGCCCGCTTTCTGCCGGTCGCGATCTCCATCTCTTCGCCGATCGGGTCGCTGGCCAGGAGGTCGCCCAGCCGCTCCGTGTAGCCAAGAACGGTCAAGGCCTTGAGGAGCGTCGAGATCGTCACGCCGGGACGACCCTTCTCCAGGCTGACGACGGTGAGGCGCCGGACGCCCATGCGTTCAGCGAACTCGGCCTGAGTGAGATTCCTCCGGAGACGAGCCAGGCGAACGCGCTCGCTGAGGAGACGAAGGCTCTCAAGCTCGTCGGTCGATAGAATGGCGGTGGTCTGCATGATCGCTAGGCCATATGTTGACTGCCATAATGTATGGGAAAGCGTTCATTACACAAGAGTAGGGGCTCGGACTATGCCTTCCGCTGTGGACATTCATCCAAGAAGGGCACGGCGCTCGAATCGCGTCCGTGCGAAGGAACGATCAAAGTCTGAGTGTTCTCGCGACGTCGACGACCGGCACTTCTTGGGGAGCGAACGCTACGTTAGGGGACGAGCGCCGAGGACCGGTCGAAGCGGTGTCACCTTCGGCGTCAGATAGGAGGAGTCGTATTCGGCCAGAGCCTTGAGGGCATCGAATTTCATAATCGTGACCTTGCGGCCTGACAGTTCGATCAACCCGTCACGACGCAGCTTCTGCAGGACGCGATTTATGTGAACGGACGACATCCCGACCGTATCGGCGAGGTCCGCCTGCGTGACCGGGAAGCCGAACTGGTTTTCCGAAGCGAGACCGGCCGCCCGTAGGCGAAACAGAAGCTCGCACAGCAGATGCGCCAGACGCTCGGGGCCGGGTCGGGAGCCCAGGTTGGCGATCCACTCACGCAATCTCGCGGCCTCCGTCAGCCGCGCGATTTGGAGTGCCAGGGCTATCCGAGGGCGGCGGCTGATCAGACCCTCGTAGTTCGAGCGCGGAATGAATGTGAGCCGGCAGGCTGTCAGCGTTCCCAGCGCGCAATCGAGGGGCAGGCGAAAATCGAGTTCGGGTTCGAAGATATCGCCGGGCAGAAGATAGGCCGTGATCTGGCGTCCACCGTTCGGCAGGAATTTGTAGCGGCAGGCAAAGCCATCAAGGACGAGGATGGCGCATTCCGGAACATCGTACTGATGGAGAAGGGATGTATGCGCCGGGCAGTGGCGACCCATCGCCGCTAACGCTTCGAGTTCGTGGATGTCGGCTGGGCTCAACTCCACATTGGCCCCAAGTCTTCGGACAAGCGGATCATGGGCGCCTTGGTCGATTGGCCGCGTGCGAGGCGAGTCCCGATCCACGGCATGAGGTTTTCGGGCCCGCTTAGCGCTCTCCGGTCCTTGGCGAGGCGAAGACGCGAGAAACGGGACAACGAAGCGTCCTGATGGATGCTGCCGTGTGTGCATGGAAAGCTGTCCGCAGGTTGAGACAACGTATCCTTGCAAGTTTTGCATCATTTTTTTTGGCTGCCTAGGGTAGTTTTGCAAATCCGTCCGGTTGTACCAAGCGCCAGGGCCAGGCTTCGACCCAGGGTCAAAACCAGATCAAGGCGTTGTTCGGTCTGATGAATCGTGAGTCGAGATCGACATCGGCAGCCTGGAAGTCTCGTTGGCGGATCTTTTCTGGTTCTCGTACAATCAGTGAGCGGTGATCGAGCCGTTCACGCCGACGAACCAGCCCGGCCCCGAGCACAGAGAGGACCGGCAGATCATCTTCGGCATCGTGCATGTCCTCACCTCGGGCTGCCGCTGGTGCGACTGCCCGGCCGCCTACGGTCCGGCCACCACGGTCAACAACCGTTTCAACTGCTGGTCCCACCGCGGCTTCTGAACGGCGATGCTCGCTGCCCTTGCATGGGCGGGATAGTTGGGTGAGGCCGCGGCCATTGATGCAACCTACGTGAAAGCGCACCGCACGGCGCAAGTTGCTTCCAAGGGCGACCCCGTCCCAGCAAACAGGTCCGAGCCGAGCGTAAGTTATTCGGGCATCCGGAACGCTGAAGGAGGGGGGATGCCATGCCTCGCAAACTTGCGGCTGCGCAACAGGCATTGCGGAGCACCACGCCGCATGCCGGCGGTCTTGTCGCTCCACCCAAACCAGATGTCCGTCAAACCAGCAGCAAGCCAAATTCCGAATGGGCGCTTCCCGGCAACAAAACCGACGGGCGTTGTGATATCGTGTCGCTACCATAGGTGGATATTTACGGGGATTTCGTGGTGGAACGCGATAGAGCCCGCCCACTATCTCCGTTTCTGCGTCAAGCGGAGAATTGGCTGCTCGACATTGATCCGACTTTGATTCAGACGCGCTTGGCGTGTCGAGTTTTAGTATCTCTTTGTTGCGTCAGTCTTGAGCTCGCTGCCGTAAACCTGATCCTACCGCTTTCTCACTCTGCCGTTGCGATCGGCCTCATGACCACGCTGCAGGGCACATTGGCTGTCCGGGATGAGACGCCGTGGGCACGCGCGATCACGCGAGCCTACTCCGCGATGGCGGGCTTTACGGTCATCTGCGTGATCACCTTTCTGGGGCATCGGCTCCTCGCCGTGAATGCCGTCATGCTCTGCGTCATCGGCTTGGCAGCCTACGCGCCCAGCTTCGGCAGCCGATGGAAGGCCGTCGGACTCTTTGCATTCTTCTGCTGCATCCTGTCGGGGTATTTGAAACCCGTCGACGGTGAACTCCCTGGGATTGCGGCCTCGCTAATTGTAAGCAGCGTGGTCTCTCACACCGTGCGGAACTACATATTGGTGGAGCGACCTGCCGACGATTTCCGCCGAGCTGCACGGGCGGTGAGCACTCTCGTGCAAGAGTTCGAGGAGCATGCGAGACACATCGCCGTCTCGACGCATACGGATCGCGACTTGCGAAAGCTCGCTTGGTTAAGGCGAAGGGCGTGGAACGCGCTCGCCCACGCGGAGGCATACCTGCCGCTGGACGCTGGCCCCGAGGCGGCGGCTCTCGCAGGGCAACTGTTCGACCTCCGTCTGGCGCTCGACGGGTGCCTGGCGATCGCCAGCGGCACGACATCTGCCCCAACTGGCATCCAGCCCCGGCTCGCGGCTCTCGAGATGATCCGGCTCGCGATCATGCAGAGCGTCTCGGCCCTTCCCGACAGCATCTTCACGGCCCCGTGGGCCAAAGCCGCGCCTAAAAGTGCAGCCAAGCTCATGGAAGATGTCCAGTTCCGTCAGGCTGTGCAGGTGACGCTCGCCTCCGCCGTCGCTCTGCCGTTGGGGTTCGTCCTGTCGCAGGAGAGGTGGTTCTGGGCCGTGATAACGGCCTTCGTCGTGTTCACGAACACGCATTCCACTGGCGAAACGCTGGTCCGTGCGCTGAACCGGACGCTGGGCACCGCGATCGGCATCGTCGTGGGAATCGCGCTTGCCGCCTTTCTGAGCGGAGCGTTTCTGCCGACCCTCGTGCTGACGGCATTGTCGATCATGCTCGCGTTCTTCCTTATGGCAGAATCCTACACGGTCTTCTGCGTATTCCTGACGATCGCCATTTCCTTGATCTACGGGCTGGTCGGCGCATTCACGCCGCACCTGCTCGTCGTTCGCCTAGAGGAGACCGGCATTGGGGCGACGGCGGGCGCTCTCGTCTCCCTGCTGGCCTTTCCGATGCGCACGCAGGATCGACTTGCGATCGTGTTCCGGTCCTTCCTGCGAGCCATCGACGAACTTCTGGCCCTGTTCTGCGCCCCCTCGTGCGACGAACTCGCCATAACGCGTCAATTGCGAGTGATCGAATCGGCCCATGACGATTGTCAGAAGACCTTGGCTCCGCTGCAGATAACCGGGAAGATCGGTCCCCAACCCGCGAATCCGCGCGAGGCGGTCATGAGGGTGGATGCTCTACGACACTCAATGGAAGTATTGGCTCGCAACTTCACTTCGCACGGCCCTACGCCCGACCAAGTGGAACGAATCCTCCACATTCGCAGCAAGATCGCGGCCCTCGATGCTGTGTCTGTAGGTTTTCTCTCTGCGGCCAGTTCTGGTCTTCCAAGCATACTTCCCGGGAGCGCAAAGTTCACTGAAGCGGACCGGCATCTTCAGCGGGTGATGCTCATACTTGGTGAATTCGATCGGAATGGCGGGAATCGCAAACCACCTTCAAGCTGATGCTGCTCGACCTGCTGAAGGCGTTCCTGTGCTCTGCCACATCGACCATCGGCTTCGCAGGCATCATGACGGCGCTCGGCACCCTGGCCTGAAGGACAAAGCTACTGCCAGCCCGATTTCGTCCTGGGTATGGACGATCGTCATCCGAGCGCGATCCCGGTGAGCATCGTCTACCGTAACTGGCGGGGCGTCACGGCCGTCCGGAAGGTCATCCCTAGACGAAGGAGGGATACGGCTCACACATGTGGTTCGGCGCAACCGAATGGCATCCCAAGCCTCAGTGGCTCCTTCACGCAGTGGACGTGGAGAAGGGCGAGGCTCGCGACTTCGCCATGGCCGACATCAAGGCATGGGGCCAAACTGCTGTCGATGCGGCGCTGTCTTCTCCCCTCACCGGTCGCGGCTGAAGGATCCTGTCTCCGAGCCGTGACGACAAAGCCCCGCACCGGCGTTCCGGGCGGGGCTGAAATAGGGCCGGCTCATAGCAGCGTCGGGGCGGCACAAGACCCCCCCGCCCCCATTTGG
>JAGTAM010000114.1 GCA_023422485.1 Pseudomonadota bacterium
GTGGCGGCGTTGACGCCGGGCGCCTTGGCGAGATCCTCCAAGGCGGCCCGCTGGATGGCCTTCACGGTGCCGAAATGGTGCAGCAGCGCGCGCTTGCGAGTAGGGCCGATGCCGGCGATCTCGTCGAGCGGGTTCCTGGTCATCTCGCGCTTGCGCCGGGCCCGGTGGGTGCCGATGGCGAAGCGGTGGGCCTCGTCGCGCAGGCGCTGGACGAAGTAGAGCACGGGGTCGCGCGGCGGCAGCTTGAACGGATTGCGGCCGGGCACGAAGAAGGTCTCGCGCCCGGCATCGCGGTCGCGGCCCTTGGCGATTCCGACGAGGGGCACGTCGATCACGCCGATCTCGGCGAGCGAGGCGCGGGCGGCCTCGAGCTGCCCGGCGCCGCCATCGATCAGCACGAGGTCGGGCCAGGCGGGAAACGCGTCGGGATCCTCGAAGACGGCCTCGGTCGCGGCCGGCATCGCCCCATCCTCGGCCGCGGCCTGCGGCTCGCCGATCTCCGCCTCGCGCGGGGTGCGCGGCGCCTCCTTGGCCAGCCGCTTGAAGCGGCGCGTCAGCACCTCGCGCATCATCCCGAAATCGTCGCCGGGGGAGAGTTCCTCCGACTTGATGTTGAAGGTGCGGTAATGCGTCTTCATGAAGCCGGTCGGGCCGGCGACGATCATGCCGCCGACGGCCGCCGTGCCGGAGATGTGCGAGTTGTCGTAGACCTCGACGCGCCGCGGCGGCTTGTCGAGCCCGAAGGCCTGCCCCAAAGCGGTGAGCAACTTGCCCTGCGAGGCGGTGTCGGCGAGGCGCCGCCCCAGAGCCTCTTTGGCGTTGCGCTGCGCGTAATCGACGAGGTTCTTGCGCTCGCCCCGCTGCGGCCGGTGGACCTCGACCCGGTGCTCCACCCGGCTCGACAGCGCCGCGGCCATGAGTTCGGCGTCCTCGATCGTGTGACTGACGAGGACGAGCCTGGGGGCGGGCTTGTCGTCGTAGAATTGCGAGATGAACGAGGCCAGCACCTCGTCGGCGCTCTTGGAGCGGTCGGCCTTCGGAAAGTAGGCCCGGTTGCCCCAGTTCTGGAAGTTGCGGAAGAAGAACACTTCGATGCAGAACTGGCCCGCCTGCTCGTCGAGGGCAAATACGTCGGCCTCCTCGACGCCTTGCGTGTTCACCCCCTGCGTGCCCTGGATCGCCGAGAGCGCGGCGATCCGGTCGCGAAAGCGGGCGGCGCGCTCGAACTCCAGGTTTTCGGAGGCCGCCTGCATCTCCTCGCGCATGCGATCCTTCACCGCGTTCGACTTTCCGGAGAGGAAGGCGCGGGCATTGTCGGCGAGCGCGACGTAATCGTCGGAAGCGATCTCGCCGGTGCAGGGGCCGGAGCAGCGCTTGATCTGATAGAGCAGGCAGGGTCGGGTGCGGTTCTCGTAATAGCTGTCGGAGCAGGTGCGCAGCAGGAAGGCGCGCTGGAGCGCGTTCACCGTGCGGTTGACCGCCCAGACATTGGCGAAGGGGCCGTAATAATTGCCCTTGCGGCGCCGGGCGCCGCGATGCTTGACGATCTGCGGCGCCGGCCCGTCGCTGGTCAGCAGGATGTAGGGAAACGACTTGTCGTCGCGCATCAGCACGTTGAAGCGGGGCTTCAACTGCTTGATGAGGTTGGCTTCGAGAAGGAGCGCTTCCGTCTCGGTCGCGGTGGTGACGAACTCCATCGCCGCCGTCTGCGCGATCATGCGGGCGATGCGGTTGGAATGCGCCTGACCGCGGGCATAGGAGCCGACGCGGTTCTTCAGGTTCTTGGCCTTGCCGACGTAGAGGACGTCGCCCTTGTGGTCGAACATCCGGTAGACGCCCGGCGAGGTCGGCAGGGTCGTCCAGAAGCGCCGGATGATCTCCGTGCCGGCCTGGACCGCGCCCGGCTCGAAATCGAAGTCGATCTCGGGCGCCTCTTCGAGGGAGGGCGCCTCGTTCTCGTCCTCGTCGAACCCGTCGGGCGGGACGTCGTCGAAGGCGGATCGGGTCGCGCGGCTCATGGCTCCGATGTAGGCCGGGGCGATTCCGGTTGGAAGGGCTGTCCGACGAGCCGCGGCGCCGCGGAGCCTCAATCGAACAGGGCGTCGATGTCCGACTGATCGACGTGGCCGGGATCGTCCTGAAGCTTCGGACCGTTGAGCAGCGAGCTCTCGTCGTTCTCGTCCACCGCGGCGTTCTCGACGGCGAGCAGATCGCGGAAGCCGTCGAGACTGCTCCAGGCCTCGATGACACGGTCGAGATGCTCCTCGACGAACTTGAGCACGCCGACGATCTTGCTGATGCGCTGCCCCGTCAGGTCCTGGAAGTTGCAGGCCTCGTAGGCGGCGATGACGTTGTCGAGGATGCCGTCGACATTCTCCTGGGCGGCCTTGGTCAGGCGCATGCCGCGCATCATGTTGGCGTTCGTCTCGATCTTCTCGATGCTGCCGAGGATCGTCGAGGTGGCCTGCTCGGTCGACTCGACCACGGCGTCGAGCTCGCCAGCCACGCGCCGCATGCCCTTGCCCGTGGTCTCAGAGCGATGAAGGCTGGCGATCTCCGACTTGGTGCGGGTGATCGCCTCCTTCATCACTTCGAGTTCGTGACGCATGGCGAACGCCTCGCCGAGCTCGCGGCGGCAAGCCTCGATGGTCTCGCCGGCGCTCGCCTGGGTGATGCGGCGCAGATCGTTGATCGCCGTCAGAATCTCTTCGAGGCGCGGGTTCGGCAGCGCCTCCGGAGCGGCCGCAGAGATGCCGGCCGCCGGAACGGGCAAGCCCAGGCTTTCCTCGATGCGGTAGCGCTTGTTGATCATCGGTCGGACGGGCCTTCGGGAACGGATCTCATCCGTCACAATCCCGCGCAGTGGTTTCGATTTGCTGAAAGTTTCCGGGCGATCGCAGCCATTTACCGCCCGTTGACGACGACCCGTGGTTTCCGGGAGCCCGGCCGGCAGGCTGGGTGATTCACCACGTTCGTTCATCGCCTGCACGGCGAAAGCCGAAAAACTTTCCGCATCACGTGTGAAGGGCGGGAGTGTGGGATGCGGGCGAAGTGGAGCGTAGCGCTGACGGCGCTCGCCATCGCAGGGGGATGCGGGCCGGCGATGGCCCAGGCCGAGCCGGGCCGGTATGGCGGCGGCTTCATCGAATTCCTGATGACGGGAGACGCGCAGGGGCCGGCCCGGCGCCCCGCCGTCGACGGCTACGGTGCTCTCCACGGGCCTCGTCCCGTCGCCCTGGCACAGCCGCGCGCCCGGTTCGCGGCCCTGCCGACCAGCCCGGCGCCTGAGGACGTCGCCGTCGCGCGGACGATCGATCCCCGCTACGCCCGCCAGGTCGTCGCCTATGACGGGCCGGGACGGGCCGGCCAGATCGTGATCGATACGAACTCCAAGTACCTCTACCTGATCCAGCCCGGCGGCCAGGCGATCCGCTACGGCATCGGTGTCGGGCGGCCGGGCTTCGTCTGGACCGGCGCGAAGACGATCACCGCCAAACGGGAATGGCCGGATTGGACGCCGCCCGCGGAGATGCTGCGCCGCCGCCCGGACCTGCCGCGGCACATGACCGGCGGTCCGGAGAACCCGCTCGGGGCGCGCGCGATGTATCTCGGCACCTCGCTCTACCGGATCCACGGCACCAACGAGCCGCACACGATCGGCCAGAACGTGTCCTCGGGCTGCATCCGCATGATGAACGAGGACGTGATCGACCTCTACGAGCGGACACCGGTCGGGACCCGCGTCGAGGTGATCTGACACTCCTCTCCGAACGAGAAAGCCCGGCGCCGGGAGATCGGCACCGGGCTTTTTTTCGGCCCTCAGCTCATCCGAGCGGGATCAGGCCCAGTCGTCGTCCCCGCCATCGCCGAGGTCGCCGCCGAAATCGTCGCCGCCGCCACCGCCGAACGAGGCGTCCTGGAAGCCGCCGTCTCCGCCGCCGAGCGCGGAGCCGAGATCCTGGTCGCCGCCACCGAAGGCACCGCCGCCGGTTTCACCGCCGGTCAGGCCCGCCGCCTGCGCGCTGCCGAGCGCGGAATGGCCGCCCGCGAAGGCGTTTGAGAGGGCGCTGCCGAGGAGCATGCCGCCTGCCGCACCGGCCGCCATCGGAAGGGCGGTAGCGAGGAAGCCGCCGCCGCGCGCCGGCTGCTGGGGCTGTCCGCCCCACGGCCCGCCCTGTTGGGGACCGCCGTAACCCGGCTGACCGTATCCGGGTTGCGGCCCACCCTGCGGACCGCCGTAGCCACCCTGCTGGCCGTAGCCGCCCTGCTGCCCCCAGGCCTGACCGGCCGGACGCTGCGGCTCGGAGCGCTGACCGCCGCCGAAGATGCTCGAGAGGAAGCCGCCGCCGCCGGAGGGCTGGGACTGCGCCTGGGCGCGGGCCTGTTCGAGCTGCTGGTTGAGACTCTTGATCGCCTCCTCCTGCACGTAGATCAATTGAGCCATCGCATAGGGGGCGTAGGGCTGATTGCGCAGCTTATCGGCGATGAAACGTTCGGCATCGGCGTCCCGGGGCTGTCCGGACGCCTGCTCCAGGCGCTGGAAGATGCCGTTGATGATGTCGCGTTCTTCGCTGTTCATGGAGACGTCCTCCTGAAGGCGCCGACGGCCTCGTCACCGCACGGCGGCTAGGAGATGGGGACCGGTCGAGCTTTTGTCAGGGGGCCGGGTGTCGATTGTCCGGGCGACGAGGGCTTTCGAAGAGCGGTCACGCATCGGCGCTGGGAAAAAGAAAAAGCCCGGCACGAGGCCGGGCTTTTCCAAGAACGTTCGGCGACCCCGCGAGGGATCGCCGAAGCTTCGGGTCTTAGTACGAGCCGAACTTGTAGTTCAGGCCGGCGCGGACGACGGCGAACTCGGTGTCGCGGACCTGCTGGCCACCGCTGACGAGCACGGTGCCCGGGCTGCCGATGGAGACGGTGCGGCCCTGGTTGTCCACCGCGAAGGCGCCACGGCCGCCGGAGCCGCGGTCGAGGTTCACGTACAGACCTTCGACCTTCAGGGTCACGGCCGAGGACTTGAAGAAGTTCAGGAACGAGTCGGTCGGGAGAGCGTACTCGATACCGCCACCCGCGGCCCAGCCGGTCTGGAAGTCGTCGCTCGACACGCCGGTGCCGAAGTCACGACCGCCGCCGGAGCCGTAGGCGAAGCCGCCGGTGCCGTACACGAGGGTGCGGTCGAAGGCGTAGCCGAGGCGGCCGCGAACGGTGCCGAAGAAGTCGAGGCCGGACAGACCGCCCGGGTTGAACACCTGCTGAGCGGCCAGCGGGCTGGTCGACAGGAAGCGGTTCCGGTCACGGCCGAAATCGGCGTACTGGGCGTCCGCCTCGATACCGATCACGACGCCCGAGCCCGGGGTGAACTGGTAGTTGTAGCCGATCTGGCCGCCGCCGACGAAGCCCTCGTTGGACTCGCGGTTGCTGAAGGCCACCACGGCGGTGGTGCCCGGGGGCACGAGGAGCGAGGCCGGGCCGACGCCGATCACGGTCGGGACGCGGTCGTCCTGGGTGCCGAAGCCGTAACCGGCGTTGAAACCGGCGTAGAAGCCCGTCCAGGTGAAGACCGGCACCGGCTGGAACACCGGCGGCGGAGCGGCGCGGCGCGGCAGGTCGGCGGCGAGCGCCGAACCGGCGAAGGCGATGCCGGCGATGGCCGTACCGGCGCGAAGGAAGGATTTCATTACTCTGGTCCTCTCTGACTGTGCCGGTGCTTCCGGGGAAGCGAGGCGGCACGGTGCCCCGTATCTATGCCAGCATCCCGGAAGATGCTGTTGCGGCTTGACCACGCCGACCGTCCCGAAGGCGGCCCCTTTGTGGCAGTGGTCTTGGTCTGCCGTCGTTACCTCCATGAAACGCCACCAAACGGCCAAGGTTCACTTATGGCCGAGCTTTTTTTGGTGATGGTTCCGGACAGATTGTCGCAGGGATGCAACCACGGCGTTCCGCGACGTCCGAGGCTTACGATGAATGCGGCGCGACATGCGAGTGCTTCAGCGCACAAAAGCCTGGCCGTGGGCACCCTTGCGGCTGGCGTTGCATGGATACAACGACTTTTGTGGGTACCCTAAGAATATAATCACGGGGTGAGTGCAATTGCCGATATCAACCGGCCGTAATCCGGTTCGCTGCGGTGCGTCGTACGCCGAAAACTATAGAATCGAGCCGGGTCGGCGTAGGTGCACAGACCGAGTGCGGTCGCTTCGCCGATGCCCGCTTCAACCAGTCTATCCAGAATGAAGGCCGGCAGATCGAACTGAGCGTGACCGGACCGTCCTTCAGCGAAGAACTTTTCGCTTCCGGCAACCTCGACTCGGAAGCGTTCCATGAAGTCGAGGCCCACTTCGTAAGACGCTTGCGCGATCGTTGGGCCGAGCACGGCGACGATCGACTTCCGCTCGGCGCCGAGCGCCACCATGGCCGCGACCGTCGCTTCGACAACGCCGCCGAGGGCTCCCTTCCAGCCCGCATGAGCCGCGCCCACCACGCGGTTCTCCGGATCGGCGAACAGGATCGGACCGCAATCGGCCGTGGCGATGCCGAGTGCGAGTCCGGGCACACGGGTCACCATGGCGTCGGCCTTCGGGCGCTCGGCGAGCGGGAAGGGCGCCTCGACGGTCACCACCTCGGCCGAATGCACCTGATAGAGGCTGACGAGGTTCTCGCTCGGCAATCCGAGTTGCGCGCACATTCGCGCCCGGTTCTCCGCGACGCGCGCCGGCTCATCGTTCGAGCCGATCCCGCCGTTCAGCGAGGCGTAGAGCCCTTCCGAAACGCCGCCCTGCCGAGTGAAGAAGGCGTGCCTGATGTAAGAGTGCGAGCTCAGCTCGGGCGCTTCGATGAACATGGTCTCGCAGACTCTCTCTCGGAAGGCTCAGGAAGGGGGCGGAAGCGCCGGCAAGGGTCCGAGCGCCGGATGGCTGGTGCAGAGCACCTTGAACAGGGCACCCATGCCGCGCGGATCGGGATCGGTCAGACGATGGACAGCGGTCTCGATCGCCCGCGCCTGATCCGGCGTGGCACGGGTCCTCAGCCGCTCGGCGCGGGCGGCGAGCCCGAGCGACAACAGGAAGTCGCGCTGCGTCACCGGGCCATGCACGGCCATACCCTCCGCTGCCGCCGCGCGGGCGAGCGCGCCGAAATCGACGTGCAGCGTCAGGTCCGCCTCTCCGGGCCGGCTCAGCGGATCGGCGTAGCGATGCCCTGCGACGGCTTGGAACGTGTCCCCGAAACCGGGTCGGTCGCCACCGTAATCGATGACGAGCAGGGCGCCGCCCTTCGCGACGAGGCGGCGGCCGAGATCGCGCAGAACCGTGAGGCCCTGGCTCGGCAGGGTCAGCACCGCGCCCTCCGGCGCCTCCGCCACGAGCCGCGGATCGGGCTCCGGATCGAGGCCGAACGCGAGAGCCTCCCCGTCGGCGGTCAGGCCGACGCGGCGCTCGCACCATCCGCGCGCCGTCCGCACGAACTGGCGGGCCGGCAGCGCGTCGAAGAACTCGTTGGCGATGACGAGCATCGGCGCGTCGGGCAGGCTCGCCACGGAATCGTGGAAGGTCGGCGCGGCGTCGATCAGTCGGTCCGCCTGGATCCGGCGCAATGTCGGGCTGGTCTCGACGAGGTGGAGATCGAAGTCGGCGCCGGCCGCGCGAAGCGCGCGCAGGGCGTCGGCCATCAGCGTGCCGCGGCCCGGCCCGAGCTCGACGAGGCAGGGCCGCTCGCCGGGGGCCATCATCGACAGGACCGCCGCCGCCCAGGCACCGATCAGCTCGCCGAACATCTGGCTGATCTCCGGCGCGGTGACGAAGTCGCCGCCGCGGCCGAAGGGATCGCGGGCGGCGTAGTAGCCGTGCAGCGGATGCCCGAGGCAGAGCGCCATGTAGCGGTCGAGGCCGATCGGCCCGTCCGCGCGGATCTCCCGCGCCAGGACCGCGAAGAGCGGCGTCGCCTCGGTCGTCACGCTCAGATCTGCCCGGCTTCGGCCTGGATCTCCGGCCCGGTCTGCCGGGGCCGCGTCACGCCGCGGGCGGCGAGCACGATGTAGACGAGGCCGACCAGCGCCATCGGTACGCAGAGCAGCATCCCCATGGTGACGCCGCCGCCGAGCGCGTTGACGTCCTGACCGAAGAGGAAGCCGAGCTGCCGGTCGGGCTCGCGGAAGAACTCGCAGAAGGTGCGCGCCAGCGCATAGCCGAGCACGAAGATGCCGCCGAGCAGGCCCGGCTTGCGGAAGCCGAAGCGGCGCACGGCCCAGGCCATGACGACGAACAGCAGCAGGCCTTCGGTGGCCGCCTCGAAGAGCTGGCTCGGGTAGCGCGGCACGTCGCCTCCGGTGGGGAAGACGACGGCGTAGGGAAAGTCCGGGGCGGCGCGGCCCCACAGCTCACCGTTCACGAAGTTGGCGATGCGCCCGAAGAACAGGCCGACCGGCACCACCACGGCGGCGATGTCGAGCATGGTGTAGCCGTTGAGCCCGCGCCCGCGGGCGAAGAGCAGCAGGGCCAGGATCGCGCCGAGGAACCCGCCGTGGAACGACATGCCGCCGTTGCGGATCGCCAGGATCTCCATCGGGTGATCGAGGTAGAGCGGCAGGTTGTAGAACAGCACGTAGCCGATCCGCCCGCCGAGCACGACGCCGAGGGCGACCCAGACGATCAGGTCGTCGATGTCGGTGAGCGTCGGCCGCTTGACCACGCCCCAGAGCGAATCCGCCGCGACCAGCCGACGCGCGTAGAACCAGCCGCCGACGAGCCCCGCGATGTAGGACAGGGCGTACCACTTGATCTCGACGGGTCCGATCGAGACCGCGACCGGATCGATGGCCGGGAAGGGGAGGGCGAGAAGCGGCGGCATCGACGGCCCACGAGCGGCTGACGGTTTCGGAAGGCGCGCCGCATTGGACCCGCGCCCGGTGGGGCGTCAAGGCGGGGCATCGTTGCGCGCACGCGGCGGTGCGCGCAATCTCGTCGGTGCGGTTCGAGCGGGAGGAGCGATGCTCGGCAACGGAGAGATGGTGGCGCGCCTCGTGCTCGCCGGCGCCATGGGCAGCGTGATCGGCTTCGAGCGGGAGCGACTGCTCTGGGCCGCGGGCCTGCGCACGCACATGCTGGTCTGCGTCGGCGCCTGTCTGTTCATGATCGTCTCGGCCTTCGGCTTCTCCGACGTGCTCGGGCAGAAGGACGTGGTGCTCGATCCCTCCCGCGTGGCCGCGCAGGTCGTCTCCGGCATCGGCTTCCTCGGCGCGGGCACGATCCTGCTGCGCGGCGAAGTCGTGAAGGGTCTCACCACCGCCGCGAGCCTGTGGGCGGTGGCGGCGATCGGACTTGCCGTCGGCGGCGGCCTCTACGTCGCGGCGATTGCCGCGACCGTGCTCGTCGTCGGCATCCTCGCGGGGGTGAAGCCGATCGAGGAGCGGTGGCGCGACCGGCTGCACAGCCGCGCCCTCCATCTCACCGTCAAGACCGGCAGCCTCTCGATCGACACCCTGCAGGCGGTCACCGGCGAGCGTGCCTCGCGGGTGCGCCAGTTCGTGGTACGCCCCGGCGATGAGGAGGGCGTCGAGGAGGTGACGATCGCCTTCGTGCGGCTGTCGCAGACCAGCGTCGCGGCCATCGCCGAACGGCTGCGTCAGAACCCCTCGGTTCTCAGCGTCCGCCTCGGCCCGGCGATGTGACGGCACTGCCGGAACCTCACGAAATCCGTAAGCCCGCCCTACTCGAACCGACAAAGCGCACTACGACGTGCGAACCTTATCCTTGGCGAGAATTGAGCGAACCATGGCCTCGAAGCGGGTTCCCACCAGCCCTTACCCGGACCAGAAGCCCGGCACCTCGGGCTTGCGCAAGAAGGTGCCCGTCTTTCGGCAGCCCCACTACGTCCAGAACTTCGTCCAGGCGATCATCGACTGCATCCCCGACCGCAAGGGCGCGACCCTTGTGATCGGCGGCGATGGACGCTTTTTCAACGAGCAGGTCGTGCAGATCGCCCTCAAGATCGCCGCCGCGAACGGCTTCGGGCGAGTGCTGGTGGGGCAGAACGGCCTGCTCTCGACGCCCGCCGCCTCCTGCATCATCCGTAAGCATGGGGCCGTCGGCGGCATCGTCCTCTCGGCGAGCCACAATCCCGGCGGGCCCGAGGGCGATTTCGGGATCAAGTTCAATGGGCCCAACGGCGGGCCGGCGCCCGAGAGCGTCACCGCCGCGATCTTCGAGCGCACCAAGGCGATCGGCGATTACCGCATCTCCGACGCGCCCGACCTCGATCTCGGCCGAATCGGCACGAGCGAGATCGACGGGATGACGGTCGAGGTGATCGATCCGGTCGCCGACTACGCCGAGCTGATGCGCACGCTGTTCGACTTCGACGCGCTCGGCAGGATGTTCGCCTCCGGCTTCCGGATGCGGTTCGACGCGCTCTCGGCGGTGACCGGCCCCTACGCCAAGGCGATCCTGGAAGGGGCGCTCGGCGCGGCGCCGGGCACCGTGGTGAACGGCGAGCCCAAGCCTGATTTCGGCGGGCATCATCCCGACCCGAACCCGGTCCACGCCCACGAGCTGTTCGACCTGATGCACGGTCCCGACGCGCCGGATTTCGGCGCGGCCTCCGACGGGGACGGCGACCGCAACATGATCGTGGCGCCTGGCCTGTTCGTCACGCCGAGCGACAGCCTCGCCATCCTCGCCGCCCATGCCCACCGGGCGCCGGGCTATGCGGGCGGGCTTGCCGGCGTCGCCCGCTCGATGCCGACGAGCCGCGCGGTCGACCGCGTCGCCGCTGCGCTCAAGATCGAGGCGTTCGAGACTCCGACCGGCTGGAAGTTCTTCGGCAATCTGCTGGATGCCGGCCGCATCACCCTGTGCGGCGAGGAGAGCGCCGGCACCGGCTCGAACCATGTGCGCGAGAAGGACGGGCTGTGGGCGGTGCTGCTCTGGCTCAACATCCTGGCCGCAACGGGCAAGCCGGCGCAGGAGCTGGTGCGGGCGCATTGGGCCGAGTACGGGCGCGACTACTACACCCGGCACGATTACGAGGAGATCGATTCGGCCGCCGCCAACCGGCTGATGGAAGGCCTGCGGGCGAAGATCGGCTCGCTGCCCGGCACCCGGGTCGGCGGGCTGACGGTCAAGGCCGCTGACGATTTCAGGTACGTCGATCCGGTGGACGGTTCAGTGACGGAAGCGCAGGGGGTACGGGTCACCTTCGCGGAGGATGCGCGCATCGTCTATCGCCTGTCGGGGACCGGCACCGCCGGGGCGACGCTGCGGGTCTATATCGAGCGCTACGAGGCGGACCCGGATCGGCTGGAGCAGCCGGTGGCCGCGGTTCTCGCCCCCGTCGTCGCGGTGGCGCGCGAACTCGCGGATATCGAGGCGATCACCGGCCGCGCGGAGCCGAGCGTCGTGACGTGACGGGCGCACCCTTGTGCCGCCGGGCGGCGAGCGCCTGCGCCGCCCTGGTCCTCCTGCTGGCGACCGCACCGCCGGCCCGCCCCGCCGAGATCGCGCTCGGCGGCGCCCGGTTCGATCTGCCCGCCGCCTTCGAGGACTGGACGCGGCGGGAGGCGAATGACGGCCTCCTGTTCCAGCGCGTCTACGAGCCGATAGGTCCGCGCGGGCGCAAGGGCATGGCGATCCTGCTCGTCGCCAAGCCGAGGCCCACCTCCGGCCCCTTCGATGCGGCGTTCACGGGGTTCGTGCGCGGCATCAAGCAGGTTCCGAGCGAGGGCAAGCCGCTCACGGCGAAGGCGGGCGAGACCCTCGACGGCCATCCGATCCGCATCGAGCAGCGCTGCTGCCGGTCGAGTGACGGGCTGCGCATGGGCGCGTGGTTCGTCGGCATCGCCGCCGGGGGGAATGAGCATTACCTCATGCTCCTCACGCTTCAGCTCGAACGGGAGGCCGAGAAGCCGGTCCGCGAGGCGTTCCAGGCTCTGGTGCGCAGCTACCGCCCGTTAAGGGACGACCGCGGCTTCGTTCTCGCGCCGAAATCCGGCGACGGCGGGATGGAAGGGCTGTACGCGCGCACCGAGACGCGGCTGATGCCCAACGCCTTCGGCGGTATGGATTTCATCGCCGATCAAGCCACCCTGCTGTTCGACAAGAGCGGCCTCTACACCACCGAACTGCCCCGCGACGGCGACATCGCGCGCCATTGCCGTATCGAGGTCGCGAGCTGCGGCACCTACGCGCTGAAGGGCGGCTGGCTCTCGGCCCACCGCCTCGACCGCGTCGAGGTGGAGAACGCATTCGGCCTTGCCAAGCGCTCCAGCGAGTCCTTCGCCCGCAGCGGCGACGGCCTCAAGATTGGCGACAAGACCTACGCGACCATGCCGCCCTTCGCCGAGGGCCATCGCTTCTCCGGCAGGTGGAGCCACACCTTCGGATCGAGCGGGCCGACGGGCGCGGTCGGCGGTGCGCGCACGCTGAGTTTGACCCCGGACGGGCGTTTCACCCGCGAGGGCAGCACGGGCTTCTCCTCCACCGGCGGGGCGATCGATGGCGGCACGACCGTGGCAGGTCACAGCCGTCGGCCGGTACAGAGCGGACGCTACGCCGTCTCCGGCTTCCGGATCACACTGACCGACGAGGCGGGCGGAACGGAGTCGCTCAGCCTGTTGGCTCCAGACAGGGACTCGGACAAGCTTCTGGTGATCGACGGGGCGAATTATCTGAAGCAGGGGAAATGACCGCGGTCTCGGACCTCGCTCTTCCGTCATCGCGAGTCGAAGACACCGAAGCGATCGAGCGGGTGGCGGGTCAGGTCTGGTTCGGCTTCAACTGATAGAAGATGTGCCGGCCGATCATGTCCTTGCGCTTGAGCCGGCGCGACCAGCCGGGGCGCACGTAGTCGGCGTGGTAGTGGGTCGCGCCGCCGACCTCGCTGACATAGGTCCGGCCCTCGATCACCGCGCTGGCGACGCGGGTGGCGCTGCGCCAGGATTCCGCGTCGGTGATGCGCAGCGACTTGCCCTCGCAGGCAAACGAGAACTGGCAGCCCATGAAGCGATGGCGGTTCTGGTAGACGACGCCGCAGACCGAGGACGGGTAGAGCCCGCTCTTGACGCGGTTCAGCACCACCTGCGCGACCGCGGCCTGCCCTTCCTCGGGCTCGCTGCGGGCCTCGAAATAGACGGCCTCGGCGAGGCAGCGCTGCTCGCGGTCCATCGCATTCGGATCGATCAGTTCGGCGTAGTGGGACTTGGCCTCCGGCGCCGACATCTGCGGGTCGAGGGCGGAGGGACCGCGATCGAGTCGGGCCGAGAAACCGGGCAGCGAGAGGTTCGACGCGGCGACCTCGATCGGGGTCGCGTCGGCGGGCGCCGGCGTCACCGACGACAGGGCGACGGCGCGGGGCGTGGCGGGGGTGGCGCCGTCCGAGTCGGCGAGAGCGGGGAGGCCGTCCTCCCCCGGTTCAGCCTCATGCGGCGCGCCGGGTGCCACGAGTCCGGCATCGATGACGTCGGGGCTCCACGAGGTCGAGGCCACCAGCGCGCCGGTGACCGCAACATCGCGATCCGAGAGCCGATCGGACCGAAGCGTCGCATCGGTGCCCGCGGTGGCGGTAAAGGAAACCAGCAACCCGCTCGCCAGCATCCACGGCACCACGGCCGAGACGATCCAGCGGGGGCCGAGACCCAGGCCTCGAACGCGTCTCGTACGCACCGACGACACTCCACGCTCACAAGCGGCCGGAGCCCGCAGCTTACGCCAAGCCGGGGTGGCCGTTCCTCACGGGTGGGAGTTTAATCGCGAACGTGGTTGCCGGACGGTTAAGGAGCCGGGCGGCCGTGGCGTTGGGCCAAGCCGTTCACAAGAACCGCGACGTAGCCGCTGCCGTTCTGCGAGGCGATGATCGCCCGGCCGGCCTCGCGCTCGTTCCGGTCGGCCTCGAGGTAGACGAGCCCGATCACGCCTGTGGCGGCGGCCAAAGTCGCGAGGATCCAGAGATAGGCAGCCTGCATCGCCCGGTGACCGGGAATGATGGCGCGATGATCGAGGAGGGCAGTGGGGGAGTCGGGATGCGACATGGCTTGAAGTCCCGCGGGTGCCCTGGCCGGAAGACCAATCGGCGCTCGCCGCGCTCGGGTTCTCCGCTAGCAGGTAACGTGCCCGGGCAACACGGGTTCAGCGGGCTTTCCGCAAAATTATTGCGACGCTTGCCCCGCCCTTCCTGAAGTCCCGCGGGCCGGGAGCCCGCGGGGTCGTCGGTCACAAACCTCAGGCGTCGGTCTCAGGCATCCTTGCCGAGGGCCGCCTGCGCCGCGGCCAGGCGGGCGATCGGCACGCGGAAGGGCGAACAAGAGACGTAGTCGAGCCCGACCTCTTGGCAGAAGGCGATCGAGGCCGGATCGCCGCCGTGCTCGCCGCAGATGCCGAGCTTGAGCCCGTCTCGGGTCGCGCGGCCGCGCTCGGCGCCGATCTTCACGAGTTCGCCCACGCCCTCCTGATCGATCGACACGAACGGATCGACCGGGAGGATGCCCTTCTGCGTGTAGGGTCCGAGGAAGGTCGCGGCGTCGTCGCGCGAGATGCCGAGCGCAGTCTGGGTGAGATCGTTGGTGCCGAAGGAGAAGAACTCCGCCGTCTCCGCGATCTCGCCGGCCTTGAGCGCCGCGCGCGGCAGCTCGATCATCGTGCCGACCTGATAGTCCAGCTTTGCGCCCGTCTCCTCCGACACGGCCTTGGCCATGGCGTCGATACGGGCCTTGACGATGTCGAACTCCATCCGTGTGAACACCAGCGGCACCATCACCTCCGACGTAACCGGGGCACCGGTATCCTTGGCGGCCTGGACCGCCGCCTCGAAGATCGCGCGGGCCTGCATCTCGGCGATCTCGGGGAAGGCGATGGCCAGCCGGCAGCCGCGGAAGCCGAGCATCGGATTGTGCTCGGAGAGTTCGCGGATGCGGTTGCGGATCTTGTCCTCCGGGATGCCGGTGGCGGCCTGGACCTCACGGATCTCCTCGTCGGTGTGCGGCAGGAACTCGTGCAGCGGCGGGTCGAGCAGGCGGATCGTGACGGGCAGGCCCGACATGATCGTGAACAGCTCCGCGAAGTCCTGGCGCTGGTAGGGAAGGATCTTCGCGAGCGCGCTGCGGCGGCCCTCGGCGTCGTCCGAGAGGATCATCTCGCGCACCGCCACGATGCGGTCGCCCTCGAAGAACATGTGCTCGGTCCGGCACAGGCCGATCCCTTCCGCGCCGAACTTGCGGGCGGCGCGGGCGTCGGCCGGGGTGTCGGCGTTGGTGCGCACCTTCATGGTACGGACCGCATCCGCCCATTCCATCAGGGCGGCGAAGTCACCCGACAGCTCCGGCTGGAGCATCTTGACCTCACCCTGGATCACCTGACCGGTCGAGCCATCGATGGTGATGATGTCGCCTGCCTTGAGCGTGACGCCGCCGACGGTCAGCGTCTGCGCCTTGTAGTCGATCCGGATCGAGCCGACGCCGGAGACACAGGGCTTGCCCATGCCGCGGGCGACCACCGCCGCGTGGCTGGTCATGCCGCCGCGGGTGGTGAGGATGCCCTCGGCCGCGTGCATGCCGTGGATGTCCTCCGGCGAGGTCTCGATGCGCACGAGGATGCAGCGGCGCTCGGCCTTCTTGGCGGCTTCCGCGGCTTCCGAGTTGAACACGATCTCGCCGACGGCGGCACCGGGCGAGGCCGGCAGGCCGGTGGCGATGACCTTGCGCTCGGCATCCGGGTCGATGGTCGGGTGCAGGAGCTGGTCGAGCGCGCCCGGCTCGATGCGCTTGATCGCCTCTTCCTTCGAGATCAGGCCCTCGCCCGCGAGCTCGACGGCGATGCGCAGAGCCGCCTTGGCGGTGCGCTTGCCGTTGCGGGTCTGAAGCATCCAGAGCTTACCGCGCTCGATGGTGAACTCCATGTCCTGCATGTCGCGGTAGTGTTTTTCGAGAATCCCGTAGATGCGGGTCAATTCCGCAAAGCTCTCGGGCATCGCCTTCTCCATCGAAGGCTTGTCGGACTTGGCCTCGATGCGGGCCTTCTCGGTGATGTCCTGCGGCGTGCGGATGCCCGCCACAACGTCCTCGCCCTGGGCGTTGATAAGGAACTCGCCGTAGAGCGCGCTCTCGCCGGTGGAGGGGTTGCGGGTGAAGGCGACACCGGTGGCCGAGGTGTCACCCATGTTGCCGAACACCATGGCCTGGACGTTGACGGCCGTGCCCCAGCTCTCGGGGATCTGGTTCAGCTCGCGATACTTCTTGGCCCGCGGAATCATCCAGGAATCGAACACCGCGCCGATCGCGCCCCAGAGCTGGTCCTCCGGCTTCTGCGGGAATTCCGAGCCGTGCTCGTCGCGGACGATCTTCTTGTAGACGCCGATGAGGTGCTTCCAGTCGTCGGCCTTCAGCTCGGTGTCGAGGTTGAGGCCCTTCTCTTCCTTGTAATGCTCCAGCGCCTCCTCGAAGGCGTGGTGCTCCACGCCGAGGACGACGTTCGAATACATCGTGATGAAGCGGCGGTAGGAATCGTAGGCGAAGCGCTCGTCGTCGGCGTCCTTCGCCATCGCCTCGACGGTGGCGTCGTTCAGGCCGAGATTGAGCACCGTATCCATCATGCCCGGCATCGAGGCGCGGGCGCCGGAGCGGACGGAGACGAGCAGCGGCTTGTCGGCATCGCCGAAGCGGCGGCCGGTGAGCGCACCTACCTTATCCAGGGCGGCCTGTACCTCGCCGGCGAGCTCTGCCGGGTAGGTCTCGCCATTCTGGTAGTAATAGGTGCAGACTTCCGTGGTAATGGTGAAGCCGGGGGGCACCGGGAGGCCGAGGTTCGACATCTCGGCGAGGTTGGCCCCCTTGCCGCCAAGGAGGTTGCGCATCGACGCCTCGCCCTCGGCCTTGCCGTCACCGAAGGAATAGACCCATTTCGTCATCAGTCTCTCCGCTGGACGGATCCGGCGACCTGAGCGCCGCTCACGCGGGCGTGGCGCATCTCCTGTCGCAGTGCAAGGATAAGCTTC
>JAGTAM010000177.1 GCA_023422485.1 Pseudomonadota bacterium
TTTTCCGCCGGGGCGATCAGTTCGGCGAGCGTCAGCTTGCCCGAGCCGTAGCGCCGGTGCGCCTCGGCGAGGCCCCGCACCGTGCCGGGCACGCCCACCGCCTTGCCGGACCGGGTGGAGGCGGCGCGGTCGGGCTCGCCCTGCGGGTTCAGGAACATGTCGGCGGTGGCGGCGGCCGGGGCGGTCTCGCGGTAATCGATCGCGATCGTTTCCCCGGGCGTCGCGCGATGCACCATCATGAAGCCACCGCCGCCGAGATTGCCCGCCCGCGGCAGGGTGACGGCGAGCGCGAAGCCGACCGCCACCGCCGCATCGACGGCGTTGCCGCCCTTCCGCAGGATCTCGACCCCGACGCGGGTGGCGAGCGCGTCCTGCGACGAGACCATGCCGCGGCTGGCGAGAACCGGCAGGAGGCGGGCCTCGTCCGACTGGATCGGCGGCGGCTCGGGCGCGGGCGGCACCGCCTGCGGGTGGGCCTGCGGGTGGGTCTGCGCTTGGACCTGCGTCCGGGGCTGGACTTGCGCCTGGACTTGGGCCTGAACTTGGGCCGGACCCGTAAGCGAAGCGGCGAGGACAAGCGCGAGGGCGACGCGAGCGGGCGAGGTCGGATTCATGACCCGAACTTATCGCAAATGCGAGGCGCGGCCATGCGGCTTGCTGCGCCTGACGCGCCGCGCGCGTGCATCGTCCCGAAAGGTCGGCCCCGGATTTCGGGAAAGCCGATGCTCTATTGCCCGCTCAAGGACGGGCCGCCCGCGGTGCCGCCGGTGCCGGGCGGTCCGCTGGTCGGGGTGCCGCCGATCACCGCGCCCGGCGTTCCGCCGACGACCGCCGGCTCGTTCGGGGTGCCGGCCGGAGGGACACCCGTATCCGGACCCGGCACCGGCCGCGATCCCGTGGCCGAGGCCTTGGGACTCGGCGGTGAGGGACGCCCCTCCTCCGCCGCCTGAACCGCGGCCGCCGTCGGGATGCTCAGCGCCAGCACGATCGTGGTGAGCCGCATGGGGTGTCCTGTGCGAGGGAGATGCGAGGAAAGGCAGCCTCCCTCAACCCGACGGATTCCGGAAAGTTCGCGCGGGACCGATTCGGACGCTGCGTCCGTTCCGGCGCGTGCGCGAACCGGACGCGAGGCCCGGTCGCGGTGCCACGGCGATGGACGCCGCGCCGAGGCCGACGGCCCGCCGCCGGCATCCCACTCCCGAAAGGATCGAGGTTGGGCATCGGCACCGGTCGTCCTGCAATCGCGGGGGGCGCGGGTCAGGCCTCCCCCGCCTCGTCCCCGTCGAGAATCGATTCCAGGTCGCCCGTGAGCGCGTCGAGCTGCTCCGAGGTCGCCCGGATCTTGAACTTCGTTCCGTCCTCGGCCTCCACCGCGATCTCGATGTGGTCCTCGACCTTGGCGGCGAGCGCCTGTCTGAGGGTGTAGGTGGTCACGTCCCTGGCCATGCGGTCTCCCGTAGCGGCGTTGATCGCCGGGAGGTGGGAAGCGCCGTGGGGCGGACTCGTTCCTTCGACGGCCCGTCATCGGCTCTCTCGGGTCGCTCGGCCGCGCGATCCGTTAAGTCGGTCTTGATGGCTTCGGGAGCATCTCGCCGCCATGAACGCGCCGAGGCTCCTCACTGCTCCGTTCGTTGCTCGATCCAAGGCTTCGTTCTTGGCTTCGTTCTTGGCGTCGATCTCGGCCTTGGTCCCGGTCATGTCGCTGGCCTTGGCCCTGTCCGTGATCGGCGGCAGCCAAGGTGCCGCGGCGGCCGGTCTGCACGATCTCGATGCCCTCGAAGCGGCTTGGCACGGCTGCGTGCGGGACGCCTATGCCCGGCAGCGGCCGGAGCAGAGCCGGGCCGGCGCACAGCGCAACACCCTCGACGAGTGCCGGGAACACGAGGACCGGCTGGTGGCCGCCACGATGCGCGAACAGGTCCGCGCGGATGAGGCCGCGCGCCGGGCCGGCCTTCCCCTGAGCGTCCGGGCCGGCGCTTGGGCGGCCTCGGCTGCGGCCTACGTGGTCGATCCCGTGAGCTCGTGGTTGCAGGGCTGGCGCGGCGCCCCCCGCAGAGGGCGGCTGCCGCTCAGAAGCGGTAGCCGACGCCCGCGCCGACGATCAGCATGTCGAGCCTCACGGTCGCACCGCCGGCGCCGATCCGCGAGACCTGTACCGGCAGGAAGATCTTCTTGATCTCCATGTTGGCGTACCAGTTGCCGACAAGGTGATAGTCGAATCCGGCCTGGAGCATCGGCCCCAGTTGCGGATCGGCCTTCATCTTGGTGACGAGCGGCTTCGCCGGCTCGTAGGCGATCGGATGGGAGTAGGCAGCACCTGCGCCGAGATACGGGTTGAAGGCGTTGCCGGGCAGGAAATGGAACTGGACCGCGCCGGTCATGGAGAAGCTCCAAGTCGAGCCGATCGGCAGGTCGCCGATGAACGAGCCGCGGATCGAGGTCCGGGTCGACACGACGCCGACCTGGCCCGCCACCGCGAAATGATCGGACAGGAAATAGGTCACATCGAGATCCGGCAGGGCGCGCGCGGGCGTGATGACGCGCCCGCCGATCGGCTCGACCCGCGAGTATTGGCCGACCGGGATCGAGCCGATGACCCGGCCGCGGACGAGGAGGCTCCCGGCGGTCAGTCCCCCTGCCGGCGCTGTGTCCGCGGCCGGCTCGGCCGCCCGACAGGGAAGGGAGACCCCGAGCAGGCAGAGCGCGGCTGTGAGCGAGAAGGCCCGCCGCGCCGCCATCGATACCGGTTCAGAGAGCCCCTCCCTGCTCTTGCCGCACGGTGGCGGCCGGCGCCGGAGCGATGTCCGCTTCGGTGCAGGGCGCTCGGCAGGACGTTCGGAACGAGGCCCCCGCCGGGGACGGGAGGGAGACAGGGCGATACGGTCGAACATGGATCGTGATTTTCGAGAACCCGTGAGAGATCGTTTCAGGCCGGCTCGGACCGCGGCTGTCCGGCGATCTGGATGGCGTCCATGGCTCCGCGAAGCCCGGAGAGCGGCTCCGTTCGGGCGGCTTTGATGTCCGGCTGAGACAGGGGGCGTTCCAGGCAAACCCGATTGCGGCCATCCCTCTTGGCGGCGTAGAGGGCCGCGTCCGCACGGGTCAGGGCGGGCTCGATCCCCCCCTCGCCGGCCGCCATGATCGAGACGCCGATGCTGGCGGTCACGGTCACGGCCGCTCCGTTGACGGTGAAGGGCTGCCCTGCCACCGCACGTCGCAGCCGCTCGGCGGCCGCAACGGCGGGATCGACGTCGTCCGTGGTCTGGTCGAGAACGATCAGGAACTCCTCGCCGCCCCAGCGGGCGATGATGTCGTTCTTCCGCACCACGTTGCGCAGCCGCTCCGCGAAGCCGACCAGAACCGCATCGCCGCCATCGTGTCCGTAGGTGTCGTTGAGCGACTTGAAGTGGTCGATGTCGACCAGCAGAATCGCGCAGCGCGGTGGGGCAGAGGCGGGGCCGGCCCGCCGATTGATCGCCGCGAACAGCCCGCGCCGGTTCGCCAGCCCGGTGAGGGGATCGGTCTCGGCCAGTCGGCTGATCTTCAGGTTCGCGCGCTCGCCGACCATGGCGAGATAGCCGACCTGGATGAAGACCCCGCACCACAGATCGAACAGAAGCGAGAAGATGCCGCTCTCGGGCGAGGCGAGGCGCTCGCTCGCGAAGTGGACCACGCCGATCGACATCAGGAAGACGCAGAGATACCCGCCGAAGCCCGAGAGGACGACGTATTGGGTCCACAGGCGCATCGAGGCGGGCGTCCTCAAGATCTCCAGGATGCACAGCGCGGTGCTCAGTGCGATGCAGCCGAACACCGTCGTCAGGCTCCACGGCATCGATGCCCCGGCCTGCAGCAGGACGCCGTAGGACAGGCCGGAGGCGAGGGTGAGCACGACGGTCAGCGGAACGCAGGGCGCCCGCTCGTAGAAGAGGCGCAAGCCCGCCCAGGACAGGGCGAGGCTCGCGCCGTACAGGATGTAGACGACG
>JAGTAM010000396.1 GCA_023422485.1 Pseudomonadota bacterium
AGCCCGGCGCGAGACCGAGGAGGGTTCCGAGGGGGACGACGAGGGTGAAACCGCCGTAGAAGCCGTCCTTGGCGCGGCGCGCGGTGTAGGGGTTCCAGAACGTGTTCGGGTTGACCACGTACTGCACCACCGGCTCGAGGATCACGCCCGCGCCGACATCGAGATGCGCGTTGGCCTCGAACACGAACTTGTCGCGCGAATAGGGTGCGCCCGAGCCGCCGGCGATGAAGTTCGCGTCCGCGAGGAACTGCGTGTAGTTCTCGTTCAGCCGCTGCCAGTTCACCTTCAGGCCGTAGGTGTCGTTCGGCCGGCTCTGGTCGGGCGCCTGCAAGAGAACGCCGAAGAACGAGTTGAAGCGGATCGGGATCGTCGGATCGAAGGCGTAGCCGGTGCCGGTGTAGAGCGAGATTGCCGTCGGGTGCGGGTTGGCGACCAGGCCGCCATCGGCGCGCCAGACGGTCTGGGTGCCGGTGAGCACGATGCCGGAGCTGCCCGTCTTCTGCAGCGCCGGGGTGCCGGGGTTGAGCCCGCGGGAGGTGCCCAGCACCGTCTTGAAGTTGTCGTCGTGGTCGGCCGTGTTGACGAAGCCGGTCAGCGAGGCGCGGCCCGGATAGGCGGTCATGGTGTAGTCGGTCTTGTAGCCGATCTCGGTCATGACGAGCGCGCCCGAGAGCCGCTCATAGCCCCAGTCGTAGCCCGACAGCGCGTTGGTGCCGGGGTTCACCGAGAAGGCGCCGGCCTGGATGTAGGTCGAGGGCGAGAGCTGGTAGGCGGCGTTGGCGCCCCAGACGGCGTAGAGCGGCGAGGTGAAGCCGGCGTTGAAGTAGAACAGGTCCTGGAAGCAGGAGTTGATCGAGTTGCACGGCGGCAGGCCGTAGTAGCGATCCGGATGGGTGCGGCCGAACTCGACGACGAGGCGGTCGTCGAGCAGCTTCTGCTGATAGGTGAGCAGCGAGAGGCGGTTGGAGTTGGGGTTGAAGGGCGGCTGGTAGCCGAGCGTGGTGTCGCCGATATCGGCGGCCATGTTGAGGTTGCGGACGTTGCCGAAGAAGGTCTGGGTGAACTTGATGGCGCCCCCGGCGATGCCGGCCAGCCGCTGCATGTCGGCGGTCATGGACAGGACGAAGTAGGTGGAGTTGGACTGCTCGCCGGTGCGCAGGCCGGCCGAGGGGTTGGCTTGGTAGAAGTTGTAGACGTTGAGGTCGAAGGTGAGCCCGCGCTCGGCCATGTGGGTGGCCCAGGGGGCGAGCGGCCCGACGCGCACCGGATCGGCCGGCTTCTCGGCGATGCGGGGATCGGTGCGCGGCTGGGTCTGGTCGTTGAACTCGCCCACCGGCGAGGGCTGCTGCGCCAGCGCGGCCGGCGCCGTCGCGAGGCTCGTGGCCAGTCCCGCCGCGAGCAGCGCGCCGACGGACCATCCGCGATGCCGTCCTCGCCGCTCTGAGCCCGCCGCCCCCGGCTCGTTCCCGCATCCACCAACACGCATCCCGTCATCCCCTTTACTGCACTCGCTACGATCAAGACTTCGCTGACCTTCGGAGCCATCGGATTTTGCGGCGCGCAATCCGGCGGCTTCCGACCCGCGACGCGGCGGCACGCCTCGCAAGTGTCGTGCAACAGCCGATGTCCGATTTCTGGTTTTTGGCAGATCGATCGGCAACCACAGGCAGGTGCCTCTGGTGCGTCCGATTCTTAAGCAATGTGATCAAAGCTCGTGCTTCTGCGTAAATTTTGATCACACGGCTCTTGCTTTACTAGGCTGGCACTGAAGTTCGCGCCCGGTCAACTGGGAATTTGGAATTTTTGGATTTTGCGGCATCGCACTTGCAAGCGTGCCACGGGACGGGGGAGAGCTGGGCCCGGCCCCTCATTGCCATCGCCTATAAGAAAAAAAATGTCCTCAGGAGAAATATGCTCTTGACGCGCCGCAAAAAGGCGCCGTAGCGTTATCTAAAGAAACAAGCGTACTTTCCTAAGCATAGGGAAAGTTATCAGCTCAAAAATCGGGCAGTTGCACAGCAAATAAGGGGATAGAAATGGACTTCACGCGTCGCAAGCTCTTGAAGCAGTCTTCGCTCGCCGCGGCAGCGATCGCCGCGCCGCATCTCTGGCTGCCGACGGCCCGTGAGGCCTGGGGTGCGACGCTCAAGAAGGGCGAACCGATCAAGGTCGGCCTGCTGTTCTCCCTCACCGGCCAGCTCGCCGTGCCGGAGGAAGATTCCACGCTCGTGATGCAGTACGCCATCGACGAGATCAATAAGAACGGCGGTATTGCCGGGCATCCGATCCAGCCGGTGATCGTCGATGCCAAGTCGGATTTCAACGTCTACTCGGAGAAGGCCAAGGAACTCATCATCCGTGAGAAAGTGATCGCGCTGTTCGGCTGCTACACCTCGGCGAGCCGCAAGGCGATCCTGCCGGTGGTGATGTCGCAGAACAGCCTGCTCTACTACCCGACCTGCTACGAGGGTGCCGAATGCACCCAGAACACGATCTGCACGGGTCCGCTGGCCAACCAGCACTCGAAGGACCTGATCCCGTACATGGTCAAGAACTTCGGGAAAAAGGTCTTCTTCGTCGGCTCGAACTACGTCTGGCCGAAGGAGTCGAACAAGAACGCCAAGATCTGGCTCCAGGAGGCCGGTGGCGAGCTGGTGGGCGAGGAATACATCCCGCTCGGCAGCTCGGAATTCGGCCCTGTGCTCGGCAAGATCCGCGACGCCAAGCCGAACTTCATCTTCTCGACCGTGGTCGGCGCCTCCGACATCGCCTTCCACAAGCAGTTCAAGCAGGAAGGTTTCAAGGTCGATTCGATGCCGATCGCCTCGCTCACCACCGGTGAGATCGAGACCAAGGCGATGGGTGCCGAATTCGGCGCCGGCCACTTCCTGTCGGCGCCTTATTTCCAGTCACTGGAGAACCCGACCAACCAGAAGTTCGTCGAGAACTTCCTCAAGAGCAAATACGGCAAGAACGGCTCCACCCATTACAACATGGAGGAGACCTACCTCTCGGCCTACGTGTTCAAGGCCGGGCTCGAGGCCGCGATCAAGAAGACCGGCAATGTCGAGGAGGTCACCTCGCGCATGATCCGCGACGTCAGCGGCGGTGTGCGGGTCGAGGACGACGTCTCGCCGGAAGGCCTGATCTGGATCGACGGCGACAACTTCAATTCCTGGCTCAAGCCGAAGATCGGCCAGTGCCAGGCGGACGGCAGCTTCAAGATCGTGTCGGAGGCGCGTGAGCACGTCGCGCCCGATCCGTACTCGATCTACCCGAATGCCGGGAAATGCACCGCCACGGGCCTCGTCGCCCCCGACGGCAAGAGCCGCAAGAACGTCATCTGACGGATTCCCGCGCAACCGCTCCGGCCGCGGTTCTTCGCGGCCGGGCCTTCATTCACGGAGGTCCCGTGACGTCCCTCGACATCGCTCCCTTTGCCAACGCCCTGGTGCTGGGCTTGAGCATCGCCAGCATCTGGCTCATCGCCGCGATCGGCCTGACGATCATCTACGGCACCGTCGGGGTCATCAACATGGCCCACGGCGAGTTCATCATGCTGGGCGCCTACACCTCCTACGCCCTGCAGAGTTCGCTCGGCCTGCCGTTCCTGCTCTGCCTGCCCGCCTCCTTCGCCGTGGTGGCGCTGATCGGTCTCATCATCGAGCGCGGGCTGATCCGCTACCTCTACAACCGCCCGCTCGACAC
>JAGTAM010000408.1 GCA_023422485.1 Pseudomonadota bacterium
TCGGCAGCGTCTGTTGTGTATAAGAGACCGTGCCGGGACCGTGCCGGAACTGGCGCGGCCGGTCGCGCCGCGGGAGCACCGCCTCTGGCGGCTGCGCCACCTGCACCGGCCGCGCGTCGAGGCCGCCGGTCGCTTCGTCCAGCGCAAGCTCTTCGGGGCGCCGCGCCCCTGGTAGGAGGCGTCGGCAACGACCTTTCGGGACGATGCAGGGCCATCGCCTGAAGGCGATGGCCCTCGTTCTTGCTGGCCTCAGTCGCCAGCGCCCGCCTTCGCGGGCTCAGGCTACCGCTCCGCTCGACGCTTTCCGAGGCTTACACCTCGAAAAGCCCGCTGCGCGCGGCGCTCTTCGCGCCGCGAAGCCGCTTGAGCGGCTTCGAGCGATCGCTCTCGGGACGATGCTTCAACGCTGCGCCCTTCGCGTGGCGGGCGCCTTCTTGTCCTTGGCCGTCCCGGCCTTCCGCACGGACGCACCTCCGCCCTTGGATTTTGCAGCCCGCGCCTGTCCGGCGGTCCTGAGGAAGCTCATCGCCCGGGGATTGCGGGCTGCGGCCGAGGCCCGGATCAGCCCTAGGCCGCCCTCGACGTCGCGGTCGACGCCGCGACCGGCCACGAGGTTTCGGCCGAGCTGGAACTGCGATTCCGAATAGGCCGCGGCGTCGATGTCCGAGCGGTTGTCGATCGACTGCCGGAACCAGTAATTCGCCTCCGCATAATCGGGCACGCCGTCCCAGCCCTGGATCAGGGCCATGCCGAGATTGTGGTAGGCGACCGCTGCCCCGTCGACGGCGGCCTGCCGCAGCATCCGCACGGCCCGCGCCCCGTTGGGCTGCGGCCGCTCCATCTCCATAAGGGCGAGGTCGTTGAGCGCCTGGGGCAGCCCCTGCTCGGCCGCCCCCTGCAGCAGGGTGAGGCCGCGGATCGGATCCTTCTTCACGCCGCGGCCCTTGAAATAGAGGTTGGCGAGGTTGAGCTTGGCGGTCCGGTCGTTCTTCGCGACCGCCTGTTCGAGCCAGCGGACGGCCTGCCCATCGTCCCGCGTCACCCCGCGGCCGGCCATGTAGGCGTAGCCGATGTTGTTCATCGAGGCGGCCGAGCCTCGCTCGGCGCCCTTGCGGTACCAAGCCAGGGCCTCGGCGAGGTCGCGCGGCACGCCGCGGGCGTGGTCGTACTGCATCCCGATGGCGGTATAGGCCGCCGCCACCACCTTCGCCGCCGCCCGGTCGTACCAGCGCCGGGCCTCGGCGTGGTCGACCGGCACGCCCTGGCCGTAATCGTAGATCGTGCCGATCTGGTTCATCGCCCGGCCGTCGCCGGCCTCCGCCGCCCGGCGGAACCACTTCATCGCCAGGGCGTAGTCGCGCACCACGCCCCCGGCATCCTGATAGCGGACGCCGAGCCCGTGCGCGGCCTCGACCGAGCCGCCGTCGGCCATCCGTTCGAGCAGCACGAGACCGAGCGTCACGTTGGTCGGCGCGTTGTCGATGTGGGAATTGGCGAGGGCGAACGTCGCCTTGGCGTTGCCGAGACCGCTCGCCCGCAGGAGCCAGCGCCGCTGGCCGGCGATGTCCACAGGGCCGCCCTCACCGTCCCGCATCATTCCGGCGAGTTCCAGCATGGCCGCGATCGAGCCGCGTTCCGCGGCCAGGAGGTAGAAGCGCCGAGCCGCCGCGAGATCCCGCTTCAGCCCGAGCCCCCTGTCGTGCAATTGGCCGTAGACGAAGGCGGCGTGCCGGCTTCCGCTCGCCACGGCCTCCTCCAGGAGGGCGCGGATGCGCGTCTCGTCCGGCGCAGGCTGCTCATCCGCGGCCTCCGCGAGCCGCCGCGCCCAATCCGCCTTGGCGGGGGCGTGCCCGGCGCGGGCGGCTTCCTCCAAGAGGGTGAGCGCCCTGGCACTGTCGCGCAGCGGCGGCTCGGCGTTCGCGAGGTTCTGGGCCAGATAGCGCTTGAGCTCGGGATGACCGGTCCGCGCGACGCCCTCGCTCAGCATGGCGAGGCCGGCGGAAGGATCTTTCGGCAGGGCGGGCCCGTAGAATCCGTCGAAGCGTCCCACCGCGATCGCGTCGTAGCCGCCGGGATAGCCACGTTCCTTCGCCCGCGTGAAGGCGGCGAGCGCCGCGTCCTTGCGTTCCAGCGCCTTGAGGGCGAGGCCAAGCCGGTAGGAGGCGCCCGCCTCCGCCGGCTCCGCGGCGGCGCAGACGGTCGCAGCGGCCTCCAAAGCGGCGGTCCGGCCGTCGGTCACGCCGTCGAGGATCGATCGGTCAGGGGTTACGGCCTCGATCTCCTTCGGGAGAGCGACGGCGCGGTCACAGGCCACGCCCGGCGTACCGGGATCGCCCGAAGCCTCCTCGGATGAGGGAGCCGATGGACTCGGCGCCTCCTCGGCCCGGGCGGCGTCCGACGCCGCGAGCGCGCTTCCGATGAGAAAGGCGGCGAGGAAGCGGCGCGCCGGCCTTTGCCGGCGCGGTTCGAGGCGATCACCCCCGGACGGATCGGCCGGAGCCGGCTGTGGCCACGGCGAAGTGTCGGCGCGCTCGCATCGTGCCCTGCATGCCCTGTGAGGGTCCGGCCTCGGGCCTGAGGGCGCTGCGGTCTTCGACGACATGGCGGGGCTCTTGGCTGGCTCTTGCGATGGCACCGTTCGCGGACGCGTCCTCCCGGCGGTGCCTCATGGGGCCGGGAGGGCCGCTTCTCGCGCGCGGAGATGGCGCACACGCCAGCGTTGTCAGCGACGGGGTGTTGAGGGTGGCGCCGAAGCGTCAGCCGTTCCGGTTTGGTCCCCCGCCGCGAGAGCGCCCTCAGTACAAGGCCGGCAGCGCCACGTTCGGCACGGCGAGCGGGCCGAGCATCAGGCGCCCGTCAGCCAACCGCAGGGTCGGCAGGGGCTTGAGGCCGTTGGGTGTATCCGTCTGCCCCTCTCCGGAGGCGTCCTCGCGCTTGCGCAGGCCGCCGAGGAACTGGCCGACGAGGTTGCCGATCAGCGCACCCTTGTCCGAGCCGAAGCGCTGGCCCATCACCTGCCCGACCAGGGCTTCGAGCCCCACGGCGCGTAACTCGAAGCGGCCTTCAGGGCGATGCGCCTCGTCGAGGCCGACCTCGCCCTTGGCCTGGAGCCGGCGCTCGCCCTTGGCGATCGACAGGCGGGTCACGTCGAGGCGGCCCTCGGCCCGGCGCCACTTCTCCAGTTCCCGCGCCACCGTGCCGGTGCGCAGCACCGTGGCCTGCTCGATCGTCGTGTCGAGGTCGATGTCGGCGGGATCGCTGCTGCCGGCCAGCGCGTCGAGCCGCGGCACGGCGGCCTTGGCGAGGCGCAGGCTGACATCGACGGCGCCGTCACTCTCGAAGCGGCCGGGCGTGGGGCGGGCGTGGAGTTCGAGATGCTGAGCGGCGAAGTCCACCGGCCCCGGATCGGGGGACTGGATCGTGCCCTTGGGAGCATCGACGACGAGGGAGGCGCGGCTGAAGCCGTTCGCGGCCGCGTGGAAGCTCGCTTCGAGGGAGGACCAGGTGACGTCGCCGGTCAGGTCGCCCTGCTCGACATGGAACGGGCCAGCGACCTCGAGCACGACGTGGCGCGGATCGTAGACCTGCACCACGGCGGTGGTCGGCCCGAGGGTGAAGTTGCCGTCGGAGCGGGCGAACCGCACGGAGGCGCAGCGCAGTTCGAGGCGGAAGGGAAAGCCGGTGATCGAGCGGTCGGCGCAGGTCCACTGGCGCCCGGCCTGAGCCTCGCGGGCGAGCCAATTGTCCATCTCGCTCTCGGCCTTGCCGCGGATGAAGAACCACGCGGTGGTCGAGGCGAGGGCGAGGGTGGCGAGCAGGATGTAGGGGAGAAACAGGCCGATCCGCCTGCGCCGCCGCGGGAGCGGTCCACCGGGAATCGGTTCGGGTGTCTGCGCCATCGGCCTCGTTCCTGCGCGGTCCGGCAGGACCGGCCGGACGCCCCGTGTTTGGAGAGAGGGGCGGCGCAAGGCAAGGGCTTGACCCGTCCCGGCCGTTACGGACCGGAGAGCGGGCGAAGCTCGGAGGAAGGATCAGGCGCCGACGATCACGCGCTCGCCTGCTCCGGTTCGATGGCGAGGTCGGCGACGACGGCGCGGCGCTCGTCCTCGCTCTCGGCGAGGCGGTGGACATGCATTTCCGTCGCGCCCTTCTGGCGGGCGCGAGCCAGCCAGTTCCGGTGCAGGCGCTCGCGCGGCCCCTTGCCGGAAGCGACGATCGAGACGGCTTGCGCGATGCCGGCATCGTCGCGCCGCACGGCGATCACCACCGCCTCATCGACCTCGTCGAGGTCGGGCGCGGCCAGATCGTGGACGCCGACGACGTAGCGACGGCCGGAACGCCCGCGCCACGCACTCAGGGCGGGGGCGGCGCCGCGCAGGCCCGCCATGGTTCGGAGACGCTCTTCGCGCACATCCGCTCTCCGGGATCGATCGTCCTTCAGATCGCGGAGCGCGACCGACCAGGACAGGGCTCGTTTGTTCGCCATTTGTTCTGTTCTACGCCGCTCGTCCGATCGCCGTCAAGGCGCTGTTTCGGAACAGG
>JAGTAM010000423.1 GCA_023422485.1 Pseudomonadota bacterium
GTGATCGGGCTCGGCCAGGGCCGGGTCTCGGCGGACAGAGGGCCCGCCAGCGCGAGGTGGCGGCGCCCGCCATAGACCACCTCCGCCGCGTCGAGGGCGGCGGCGGCGGCGGGTGCGAGGCCCGCCCGCCCATCCTCGCCGATGCCGACGATGGCGAGCCAGGGGGAGCGCCCCTGCTCGGGAGGAAGCGGCGCGGTCATGATACGCGCCGCCGGGGAGTGGTGTGCATGGCGGATGTCTCTGGCGCGAGACGGCCGGTCTCGCGGGAAGCCATCCGTTACGCGCGCCGGCCCGGTTCTGCCAGGGTCGGCGCTTGACGAACTCGCCTCAGACCGCCGGCCGGGCGGCGAGCGGCGCGGCCGCCTCCGGCACCGCCGGTCCGGGCACGCCGAGATAGGCGCGGCGGGCGGGCTTGAGCACGAACCAGGCGAGTGCCGCGACGACGAGGTCGAGGACGATGGCGATGCCGAAGACTGGCACCCAGCTTCCGACCGCGTCGTGGATCAGGGCGGCGACGGGGCCGCCGAGCAGCGAGCCGACCCCCTGGGCCATGTAGAGGAAGCCGTAATTGGTGGTGGCGTGCTTGGTGCCGAACGTGTCCGTGAGGGTGGAGGGGAACAGCGAGAAGATCTCACCCCAGGCGAAGAACACGACGCCCGAGAGCAGGGCGAAGGCGTAGGCGTTCTCGCGGAACATCAGCAGCAGGCCGATCGCCACCGCTTCGAGCGCGAAGGCGACCGCCATGGTGTTCTCGCGGCCGGCGTGATCGGAGACCCAGCCGAAGAAGGGGCGCGTCAGGCCGTTGGTGATCCGGTCGAAGGTGAGCGCGAAGGGGAGTGCGGCAAAGCCGAACACCATGGCGTCGGCGACGCCGAATTCCTTGGCGAAGGCAGCGAACTGCGCGACCACCATCAGGCCGCCGGTCGACATCATCGCCATCATGGCGAACAT
This sequence comes from Pseudomonadota bacterium, assembly GCA_023422485.1. GTDB lineage: Bacteria > Pseudomonadota > Alphaproteobacteria > Rhizobiales > Beijerinckiaceae > Methylobacterium. The sequence continues at coordinate 952 of JAGTAM010000423.1, forward strand.
CAGCCAGAACAACCGGCTCCTCAGCATCTCGGCCGGGGCCACGTCGCGGGCGGCGCTCGCCACCTTGTCGGCGGGGATAGCAGGGGTCTCGCCGGGCTTGGGCGTACGCAGGCCGAGCGCCGCGGCGACGCCGATCACGGCCATGATCGCGCCGAACACGAAGAGCGTGTGGCGGTAGCCCGAAGCCGCGATCATGTCGGTGATGGGGAACGTGGTGGCGATGGCGCCCATGCCGTAGCCCGCCGCCACGACGCCGGCAGCGAAGCCGCGCCGCTCGGGGAACCAGCGCACCATCAGCCCGACGACGCCGACATAGACGATGCCGGTGCCGAGGCCGCAGAGGAGACCGTAGGTGGCGTAGAGCCCCCACAGCGTGTCGGTGTAGGAGGCCGCGACCCAGCCGAGCCCGGACAGACCGGCGCCGAGCGCGATCATCGCCTTGGCGCTGAAGCGCTCGATCAGCCAGCCTTGCACCGGCGAGAAGAAGGTCTGGAGCACGATCAGCAACGTGAAGGCGACCTGCACGGCGGCGAGACTCGCGCCTGTGGTCGCCTGGAACGGCTTCACGAACAGCGTCCAGACATATTGCGGGCTGGAGATCGTCATCATGACGAGAAGACCCAGGCCGAGCTGGATCCACCGCGTCCGATCGGAAACTGTATGCATCATTCACTCCCTTGCGGCGCCGGGGCTCCGCAAGGGGCGTGCCAGAAGCGAACCTCAGGTCCGCGCGGTGACGAGCCAGCAAGCGGCGCCAAGATCGACCGGCCCGTTGCCGAACCGTTCAGCGAAGAGCTGCCTGATGATTTTCAAGGCAGTCTCCTGCAAAGCCGGCTCCCGCTCGCGCAGCAGGCGGGCGACGGGACCCCGCGTCGCGACGAAGTCGGCCGCCGCCTCGGTGGTCTCGCCCACCCGCATCACCCGATCGACCCTTTCGCAGGCGATGGCGCGAAAACCAGCTGCCTCAAGAATAGGCAAAAGCGTATCCGGCGCGGCGAAGCGGAACGGGCCCGGTGCTCCGGCCTGTGGCGGCTCGACCTCGGGCAGGAGCGGCAGGACGGCGTCGCGGGGCACCGTGACCCAAGCGTTCTCCGCCATACTGCGCCAGCAAAGAAAATTCAGCCGCCCGCCCGCGGAGAGGGAGCGACGGATATTGGCGAAGGCGGCGGCGGAATCCTCGAAGAACATCACGCCGAAGCGCGAGAGGGCGTGGTCGAAGCGGGCGCCGAAGGCGTGATCCTGGGCGTCGGCCAGAAGCCACTCGATCGGGGCGGCACCCGGCGCCTCCCGCGCCGCCCGCTCGCGGCCGACCGCCAGCAGCGGTTCCGATAGGTCCGCACCGGTGACGTGGCCGCCGCTCCCGACCTGCCGCGCGGCGATGAGCGTGGTGTCGCCCGCCCCGCAGCCGATATCGAGCACGCGCTCGCCGGGCTTGAGCGCGGCGCCGGCGAACAGCGCCTCGGTGAAGGGCGCGAAGGCGGTATCGAGCGCTTGATGGTAGGCGGCCCAGCGCTGCCCGACCTCGCCGTTCCAGTAGTCACTCTGGTCCTTGTTCAGGGTGCTCATCGTCGCTCGTCTCACTTCGTATCCGCGGCCAATGCCTCGAAGGCCGTCGCCACCGCAACCGCTCCGGGATCAGGATGGCCCTTCAGGTCGCTGCCGGCGAGGTAGCTGGAGCGGCCGGTGCCAGCCCGCTCCATCGCGG
>JAGTAM010000429.1 GCA_023422485.1 Pseudomonadota bacterium
GAGGCAATGCCGACGCCGAGCAAGGGCGAGAGCAGTTCGTAGGCCTGCTCGATCTCCTCGACTTCGGTGCGCCCGCTCGCGTGGAACACGGACGCGGCCATGATCAGGATCGCGGCGTTGACGAACAAAGCGAGCATCAGCGCCACGGTCGAGTCGGTGACGGCGAAGCGCAGGGCCTCGCGCCGGCCCGATTCCGTGCGCGGATAGGCCCGCGTCTGCACGATCGAGGAGTGGAGGTAGAGGTTGTGCGGCATCACGGTGGCGCCGATGATGCCGATGGCGATGTAGAGCGCGGCCGGGTTGGTCACGATCTCCTTCGACGGCACGAAGCCGCCGAGCACCGCCTGGACTGGCGGCGCGGCCATCGCGATCTGAAGGCCGAAGCAGACGAAGATGATCGTCAGAAGGCCGATCACAAAGGCTTCGAGCGCTCGAAAGCCCCGGCGCAGCAGCAGCAGCACCACGAAGACGTCGAGCGCGGTGATGATCGCGCCGAGCGTCAGGGGAATGCCGAACAACAGCTTGAGGGCGATCGCCGTGCCGATCACCTCGGCGAGGTCGCAGGCGATGATCGCCGCCTCGCAGATCAGCCAAAGGGCGATGGAAACGGGCCGCGAGGTTCGCTCGCGGCAGGCCTGGGCGAGGTCGAGGCCTGTGGCGATGCCGAGCCGCGCGGCCAGCGCCTGCAGCACGATCGCCATCAGGTTCGAGAGCAGGATGACGGAGAGCAGCGTGTAGCCGAACTGGGCGCCGCCGGCGATGTCGGTGGCCCAGTTGCCCGGATCCATGTAGCCGACCGAGACCATGTAGCCCGGCCCGAGGAAGGCGAAGAGCCGCCACAGCCAGGAACCGCCCGCCCGCACCGGCACGCTGCCGTTGAGCGCGCCGAGGCTCGGCTCCGCAGAGGTCTGTCCGGGCGGGGCCGGCCGAACCTGATCCATCACCGCTTCCATTCGAAATCGAGGCGCTCGGTTTCCCTGCCCCACTCGGTCGCTCCGACGGGAGGGCGGACGACCGGTACGGGAGGGGCGGCCGCCCCATCCGCGCCGATCGGATGAGAGGGCCATATAGCTTCAGCTATAAAGCTGTGCCGAAGCTGTGATCAAGAGCTGCCGAGACCGGGTTCCCGGCCACGGGGCGCATCGGTTAAACAGGTCGGCACGAACGACCGATGACACCCGGCGGATCGGCGCCCGCGCCGGAGCGGGCCCGCGCGCCGCGTGTTTCGTGAGCGACATTGATCATGTGAGGCGCAGGCCGGTCGGCCCGCGCCCGGGAACGGAGGAGCCCGCCGCCTCATGCAGGACGCAGCGCGAGAGATGGGGCGAGAGATGGGGCAGGAGCCGGCACCGGAAGCGCACCGCGCGAGCACGGACGCGCCGCTCGTCGACGCCGAAGTCCATGTCGAGAGCTTCCGTCAGGCCCGCGAGGCGCGCCGTCTCGAGCTCGTGGAGGATTATGTCGAGCTGATCGCCGACCTGATCGGCGATGGCGGCGAGGCGCGGCAGGTCGATATCGCCGCCCGCCTCGGTGTGGCCCAGCCGACGGTCGCCAAGATGCTCAAGCGCCTCGCCGAGGACGGTCTCGTGCAGCAACGGCCCTATCGCGGCGTGTTCCTCACCGCGGCGGGGCAGGCGCTGGCCGAGCAGTCGCGGGAGCGCCACCGCATCGTCGAGCGCTTCCTGCGCGCCGTGGGCGTCAGCGCCGAGACGGCGCGGCGCGACGCCGAAGGCATCGAGCACCATGTCAGCGCCGAGACGCTGGAGGCGTTCCGCCGCTTCGCCGACGCGAATTCGTAATCTGCGATCCTGACCGTAGGCGCGTTCCGAGGACCCGACACCGATGGACCAGACCCAGCAACTCGCCGCCCTCGCCGCGGTCAGCGCACGGCACGATGTGGCGGTGACGAACCTCGCCGAGGGGCTCGCCGAGCTCGGCGCCAAGCAGGTGGCCCACCAGATGGCGGTGGGCTTCCTGGCGAGCGTGCTGCGCTCGATCGATTCCGACCATTACGACGAGCGCCTCGAGGGCTACCTCGCCATGCTGCGCGACGTGCTGTTCCGCGACGACCCGGACGCGGCGCTCGCCAAGACCGTTCTGGAGACGATCGAGCGCTCCCTGCGTCCCTCGCAGGATGAGAGCGAGGTCTGAAGGCGTCCCGTCCTCGGTGCGGCTGCAAGCAAATGTGAGCGCGCCCGGTGACGCCGCACCTTGGTCGAGGCCGGCGGTCGTGGCACGATGTGCGGATGGCTGAGCGGACCGACCATCCCTACTCCATCGATGTGCGACCGTGCTGGCGGCGTCCGGGCCGCTTCGTCTGCTCCATCCTCGAGAAGGGAGCGCCGCGGCGCTACGGCCCGCAGCACTACGCGACCTTCGACGAGGCCCGCCGCGCCGCCCAGGCGCGGCTGCGCCAGCTCGTCTTCGAGTGGCAGCTCGTCGGCTCCTGAAGCCCTCCGATCCGGAGTAGGCCGGGCTGCCCTGCGCCGCCGGATCAGATCTGTTCGGCGTCGGCGGTCTGGGCGTATTGAACCAGGGCGGCCATCTGCGCCGGCGCGCGGAACACCCGTCCGTCATTGGTCTCCACGTAGACGTCCGACGCACCCATGCTCGCGAAGGTCATGGCCCGCTCGGCCGCCCTCGCTCCGAGTGCGTGCGGCTCCGTCGAGGGGCCGGAAGGCGCGGTCCAATGAACGGTATAGCGCATGGTGTCTTCCTGTTCGGGATGTCCGAGCGTCAGGGCGGCCGGACGCATAGATCGATGCGGCGAAGCCGATGCCGGAAGGCCGCTGAGCGGCCTACCTTGCGCGTGATGCCCCTCCGTCGAGGGGACATGCGCCCGGCTCCGGAGCGATCACATCTGCATCATAATGCTGAACATGCGGCTCCTTCAAGCTTCGCCCGGCGTTCTACCGGTTTGGAGCGTTTTTGCTCGGCGAATGGGAGAGTGACATGAGGAAGCCTGAGAAGCCGGGCACGGAGGCCGGCAGGACGCACAAGGGCGGCGCGCTCGGCAACATCGACGAGCAGACCGGGCATCCCGGCAAGGGCACGCCGGGGGCGACGATCAAGTCCGAAGACAATCCTGACCCTTCGAGGGATCCCAAGCCGGAGAGTCCGGAGGACCGGAAGCCGAAACGCTGATCGCCCGGCCTCCGTCTCCCTCGTCTTCGCTCTGCCGCCGCTTCGATCCGCCGGTTCGCCGCCGGCCGCCCGTCATCCGAGGCACGTTCGGCGGCTTGCACGGATCGCCGCCGGTCCCCGCGACCGGCCGGAGCAGCCCATGCCCACCTCATCGCCGATCCGGCATCAACGAGGCTGGTCGCATGACCCCGCCACGGCTACTCGAAAGCGGCGTTTGCCTCGCCGCTTCTGACGCCCGACTCGTCTTCACAGATCCGCTCAGGGCGTGAGTTATAGGCGTTATGGCGCTCTGCTCTTAAGGCTCTCTGCCCAGCGACAGCCATACCACGGGACCGGATGGACTTCGGGCGCTTCGTCTCAGATTAAGATGCCGATGGGCCTGGCAATCAGATGGTCTGTTTTTGATAGTCACCGCGCTTGCCGCCACTTCAGATAGGCTTGATAGATCTCTTCCTTTCCGGCCGGTCGCTCGGGCTGTGACTGGAAGAACCGGTCCAGATCCGGTTGTGCACCGGCCTCCTGCTCCTTGTGGCGGTCGAGCCACTCCTGCGCCGGCCGGAAGCGCCTCCAGCCCTTCACCGAGGCCGCGAAGTTGACCTCCCGCCATTTCGGATGCCGTTGCGGAGCCAGAAATTTGTCGAACTGGCCGAAGAAGGCTTCGACGAAGCGGACGAGCTTCTCATAGCGCGCTGATCCCTTCGGGCTGTTGTAGACCCCGAGGACCGTGCCAACCGCGACGGTCTCCACCGCCGTTTCTCCTACGAATTTCGGATAATCGGTCCGCGTCAGGGTTGCGGGGACATAGGCTTCGTTCATCGTGTCCGGATAGGGCACCGTGACGAAGTGGAAGCGTTCGCCCGGATCGAAGCTTGCAATGAAAGCCACCGGCTTAGCCGCCACTGACACGACAGCCTCGATCTCGCCGTTGCGCAGCATCTCGAGGGCGGTGGGCTGATCGACGTTGATCCCCTCCACAGTGACGCCGAGCTCACGGAACATGGCCCGGCCGCTGTAGTCGGTGCCGCTGCCTTTGACATCGAAGCTGATGCGCTTGCCGGCGAGATCGCTGATTGTCCGGACCGAATTCGGCGCGATGATATGCAGCTCGTCGTCGAACAGCTTAGTAATGTAGTGGATTTGCTGCTCAATGTTCTTCAGGCGCTTGTCCTGCCGCAGTTGGTCCAGTGTATCGGTGCGAACGAAACCCAGGTCAACGCCCTTCAGGAACCGGATGTCGTAGGCGTTCTCGCCCGCTCCCTTGCCGAGGATCGGCAAAATCCGAAGCTTATCGCCGTCATCCAGCACGAAGGCCAACTCGGCGCCGACGCGAAAGTAAGTTCCGCCGGGCGTGCCGGTCACCACCGTGACCGTGTTGGCATTCATGCGTTCGCCGAGGGCCACTTCCGTTGCAGGGCCGGCATCGGCCCGTGCGGTGTCTGGAGCGCCCGCGACAGGGTCGTTTGTCAGCAAGGCGATCCCGAGAAGGGCAGCGAACAGGGCAAGCCTCGACATGTGCGTGTCCCTCGATGATCGTCGAACCTACTTCAAGGCGTGCCGTCAGCGGCCCGTCGCGGCGAGCAGACGCTCATCCGTCTGGTTCTCACCCGCAGCCTTTGCGTACAGGCTTCTGGCGAGATCCGGATCGGCCCGCAGCCCACGCACGTTCCAGCGCCGCAGCATGTCCAGATCCCAGGTCTGTGCTAGGAGGAAGGTTGCGTTCGGTGCGTTGCGCGCCTGTGCACGCACCAGCAGAAGGCGGGCGCCGCTGATATCGCCGAGCCGTATCAGGCCCCTGGCTCGCTCCACCAGCGGGTCCACCCGGAGCGTCGGTCGTGCGGTCTCCACTGGATGTGTGAGCCGCGCAGCCTCGCCGACAGCGGCCTGCCTTCTCTCCGTGACATTGGGCAAATCCGGGCGGTCGATCCCCCCTGTGTTCGTGAGGGGTGTGCCACGGGCCGACGGCACGACGACGCCCTCGGCCGTGGTCGATGCATCGGGTGCCGCAGCACTGGCGATGACCTGAGTGGTCGACAATGTTCCGTGAATTGCGGCTGCAGGCTTCTCGGGGCTGGGCGGTTCGTCGCCGGCGGCAAGGGTACGATCAGGATCGTGGGGGCGGAAACTGACGTTGAGAAGGCTCGTCGCGACATCGACCTGCTTTCCGGACCCCGCAGCCCAGACCGCGGCTACGGCAAGCGTGAAGCGGCTTTCGCGCTCGTCGGTCTGCATGATCTTGATGTTCGAGAGATCCCACGCTCTGATGTCTATGTCCTTTTTGTCGTCTGACGGCGAGAAAGTGTTGGTTGAATCGCTGATCGTCACGCCTCGGGGCAGGCCCAGCAGGAGAATGGATTCGATCGTAACGCTGCCTGTGCGGACAAGCTTTATTTCCAGCGGAAGAGGGGCGCCAAGCTTTCCGGAGACATCGTGTGTCGCAAGGAAGAGATCTGATATTTTGCCCTGCTCGGGGGCCGGGTCGCTTCTGCTGCCGGGCGCTGCGGCACCGGCAGGAGGCTGGCTGTCCGCTACTTGTGCAGATGCTGGTACTGAAAAGCAGACTATCGAAACGAGCGCTGCCATAGCCGGCATGTAACCGGTCATATTCTTGCGATGCGGCTCCATCGGATGCAATCCTTGTCAGGCGCGTTCCGCTAGAATGTTTCATCGAATACAGTGCTGTGCGCTTTAGGTCAATTGACTTTAGTTAGTAATCGCCTCGGAGTGTGGGCAGTTGTGTCTAGTACTTTCGTACTTCGAGCGATGTCGATGCAGGGCTTTGTGATGCCACTGGAGTCGAGTCTGGTTGCCTTCGATGGTGCTCGTCCTTCTGCCACTGCGCACCGTTGCGCCCGTCGAGCGCAATCGAGCAGGCTTTCGCGATGAACCGGTCCCGTCCGTCTCGGCCGCGGCGGGGTTTTTCCGTCCATCGATCCACATCGAAGCGTCCCGCCCGAACTACCCCGGAAGATCCACATGGGCTCGGGTTCGGCGGCCTGGATCGACCAGGCGTCTCGTCATACCGATCGGATGCTTGTCCCCCCAGGTGGGCCCATCGGTTGGGCACATTCCCGCGCGCCCGGCTCAGCCGCGGCGGCGCTTTTCGTTTCTGGCGTCAGGCTGTCGGGCTTGCCCGGAGTCGCCTCCCCGGCTACTCAGATCCAGGGCTTCTGTGGGGGTTTCCGTAGAGCAATCTGTTGCTGAAGCCCAAAGGCAAGTCCAAGTATCTGACCAGAAACGGTTAGGGCCTGTAGCTCAATGGTTAGAGCCGACCGCTCATAACGGTCTGGTTGTCGGTTCAAGTCCGGCCAGGCCTACCAACAAAATCAACCACTTAATCGAAAATTACGGTCTGCGCCGAGGTTCGTTGAACCTGACGCGCTCTCCGTTCGGGTTCACTCTGCTTGGGTTTACCGAACCCGACGGCCCCCGCTCTGTCGGGGAGGGCTTGGGCCATGACGGCGCCTGCCGCCGCGCTCCATCGTCGCCGATCAGGTCAGCGTGGCATCTCGCAGAGGTCTGCGACGCTGATCTTCAGGAAGAACTGCGCATCGCCCAGAGGGGACGGGCGCCCGCCTATGAGGCCGCCGACTTCGTGCTCGGCCGCGACCGACCCGTCGGTCAGGCCCGAGCGGGCATCGTTCGCCGCTGTCGCGACGCCAGAGGCGCCAACCGCGACGAGTGAAGTGCCGATGGCATTGATCATCGGCATTCCGGCCGCGAGCACGACCGGGCGCAGGGCTCGACCCCCAAGGCCATCGGTCGACAGTTCACGCCGCACTTGCCAGGTGCATCGAGTGGCCGCAATCTCAGCTTAGCAGGAGGATGATCGGGCGAATGCCGGAGCCTCGCCCATCGGACTGCAGGATTTGGAAAGCCCAAGACGATGACGATCGATGTTCGGCGGGCCCATGCCGATGGCTTGAACGAGACCGCCCTTCCCAGGTCTCGGGGTCGGCTTCTCGACCGGCGCTCGTTCCTGGCTGGCTCGGCCGCCGGAATCGGCGCATTCGGGCTCGGCGGCTGCGTGACCTCCGACGGCAGGATGCTGGCCGAGGCGGCGAAGGTCTACGGGCCGATGCCGGACGAGAAATTCCCGATCCCGGCGGTCGATGTCAGCAAGGTTGATCCGAAGTACTACCGCCGGACGGTTCGATACGAGACCAAGGAAGCGCCCGGAACGATCGTCGTCGATCCCCGCAACTACTACGTCTACCGCATCGAGGGCGACGGCTCGGCGACCCGCTACGGCGCCAATGTCGGACGCGACGGGTTCTTGTGGAGCGGTGACGCCTATGTCGGCCGTAAATCCGAGTGGGCAACCTGGACACCACCCAAGGAGATGATCCGGCGACAGCCCGAGGCGGCCAAATACGCGCGCGGGATGCCGGGCGGCCTCGACAACCCGCTCGGAGCCCGCACCCTTCATCTCTACCAGAACGGCGCCTATACGCTCTACACCATCTACGCCAGCAGCGATCCCGAATCGATCGGCAGCGGCATTACGAGCGGCTGCGTCGGCCTGCTCAGTCAGGATATGATCCACCTCTACGCGCAAACCCCGGTCAAGACGAAAGTGGTGGTCCTGCCGGCTTAGCGGGAGGCAGCAGCTCCGATATCTCTCACAAAACTCCCGCTGCGCCGCCATCGTTCGAGCGAGAGCTGCGGTGACGGGGAGTCTTCGTGAGGTGCTCCGACCCCGACCTCACATAGTTACGGCGCCATCACGATCCGCCGGGGCTCCCGGATCGCACAGCGCTGGGCCGGGCATGTCGTGGTGTTGCCGGTCGTGCGCGCCCGACAGGTTCGGCGGTCGCCCCAGCCATGTCCCCTCTCTCTGCCCTCTCCCGGTGCAGGGACGAGATCCGCCGCCTGTTCAAGTCGGAGATCGGACGCACCGCTCGCCGTCCGACTGTGAAATGGTAAGCTATGCCGACTGGATGATTTTTGGACGCGTTGCCTGATCCGTATTTCGACGGCCTTCGAGAATCTTCGGCCTCAGAACGGAAAATAAAGCCAAGCTTTCCACCTCGCCCCTTCGCCAGGTCAGACTGACTGCTCGGTGAGAATGCGTCGGGTTCTCCGACAAGACCGTGTCGAAAGATCCCAGATTCGGGTGGCGAGCTGCCGCTCGTTAAGATTTCCGGCACCGTCGAGAGGGGCGCGGCGACCGATCTCAATATCGACCGGGATACTTCGATGCTGTTGCGACCTTGGCTCGCCGCGTCCCCGGCATGGCCTTAAGCGATTCACAGGGCAGCGTTCCCAGTCAAGGCGCGTGCCTGTGATCGGCGCTCAATCTTAAGTGCATATATGGCGGGTTTTGCTTCCCTGCCGTGAGAGGGACGAGCGAACTATCTCCGGTTTTATCGAAAATCGTGCGTTCGCGAGTGCTATTGCCAATAAATCCTAGGTGTATCGGGAAACTTAGGCATGTTGCGAAACGAACACATTGAGAAAATTCAAGTTCGTTGAAGGATTAAATGCAAAAATTCTCATGTGATTGAGCGTTTCGGCGCTTTCGCCGGGCCTGAACTATAATTATCTCTTATCCCGCTGATCGGCTTTTTTCGGTCGCACGAGCAGCCTGCTTCTTGCGAGAGACAATCTGGACGGCGCTGCTGTGTCGGCGCCGATCCTCTCTTCACGTCTGTACTAGGGGCGCGCCGATTTCGAGGTGATCAGGCGCTTCTCTGAAAAAATGTCATTACCTCGATATCGGGAGGATTTAACCTATGGCGATTACTTTCAATAACACGGTGTATCAGCCGGGTTTCTTTGGAACCGATGACGGCGGTGCGCCGACTAGCGGCACCTTCCGGATCGACGACGTCTACAGCTTCCCCGTCACCGTCAACGGCACGGTCACCAACCCCGGCGACACCGTCACGCTGAGCTACACGCTCCCCGGCAGCGCAACGCCGACGTCGCAGACGCTGACCGCGACGGCGCTCGACAATTCCAACATGATCCTGTTCACGGGCGGCAGTGTACCGGGCAGCCTGGCGGGGGGCACGAACCGCTTCGTGTTCTCCAACACTCAGCTGTTCGGCAGCGGTGATCCGAACCGGACTTCCTTCACGGACGACGGCAACCGAACCCTCGGCGCCTATGCACCCGTCTGCTTCACCACGGGAACCCTGATCCGCACGAGCCGCGGCGACGTGGCCGTCGAGGATCTCCAGGTCGGCGATAGGGCTGTGACGGCCTCCGGCCGCTTGCGTCCGATCACCTGGATCGGCCACCGCGCGATGGAGGCTGCAGGCGCGGCCCTTCCCTTCCATCAGCAGCCGGTGCGCGTCCGCGCGGGTGCCTTCGGCGACGGTCTGCCGGCCCGCGACCTCAGCCTCTCGCCGGGCCACCCGGTCCTGGTCGGCGCGGATGCCGATCGCGAGGGCGGCGTGCTCGTGCCCGTGATGTGTCTCATCAACGGCACCACGATTGCCCGCGAGGCAGTCGAGGCTGTCACCTACTGGCATGTCGAACTCGATGCCCACGACATCCTGCTCGCCGAGGGCCTGCCGGCTGAGAGCTACATCGACGGCGGCGACCGCGCCTTCTTCGTCGAAGGCTCCGACCACGCCCTGCACAACCCCGATTTCGTGCCCACGGGCTGGGACGCCCGCTGCCGCCCGGTCGCGGTCGACGGTCCGGTGGTCGAGGCGGAGCGGCGGCGCCTCGACGCCGTCTTCGCCGGTTCCCTGAGCGAGCAGTGCGCGTGGGACGCCGCGAGCGCCTGGGCCGCCTGACGATCGGCATTATGGAGAGATGACAGGGAAAGGGGGCGGCAGGGATCCTGCTGCCCCCTTTTTCATTTCGAATCCGCGTCGGCGGAGCTTCGCGGCCGCGAAGGACTCAGTCCTTGAGGTCGGCGGGCACCTTGCCGCCATTCTCCTCGAGCTTCTTGATGACCTGCTTGTGCAGCCAGATGTTCATCGAGGCCGAGTCGTTCTTGTCGCCGGTATAGTGCAGCTCGTCGGCGAGCTGCTGGCGGGCGTGCAGGCTCGAATCGAGATCGAGAAGCTTCATCAGATCGACGATCGAGGTGCGCCAGTTCAGCTTCTGCGGGTTCTTCGCGGCGAGGTCGTTGAGTACGGCCTCGACATCGACCGATCCGCCCGAAGAGGTGCCGCCGCTGGTGGGCGTGGAGGCCGGGGCGCCGCCGCCGGAGGACGGCTGGGCCTGCGTCTCGGAGGGCTTGGAGGACGACGTGCCGGCCTCGGCGGCCTGCGCCTCCGACGAGCCGAACGGGTGGAGGATCTTGCTGACGATGCTGCCGATGAGGC
>JAGTAM010000449.1 GCA_023422485.1 Pseudomonadota bacterium
CGCAAGGCGACGCTGGTCGCCTCGCTGATGATCATGGGGGTGTCGACGGTCCTGATCGGCTGTCTTCCGGGCTATGCCAGCATCAGTTGGTGGGCGCCGGCCCTGCTCTGCCTGCTGCGGTTCGGCCAGGGCGTCGGCTTCGGCGGCGAGTGGGGCGGGGCGGCCCTGCTCGCGGTCGAGAATGCGCCGCCGGGTCGCCGCGCGCTCTACGGCATCTTCCCGCAACTCGGCGCGCCGATCGGCTTCATCGCCGCCAATCTCCTGTTCCTCGGACTCAGCGTCGCCTTGAGCCCGGCGGATTTCGAGGCCTGGGGCTGGCGGCTCCCGTTCCTCGCCTCGGCCGCCCTCGTCGGAGTCGGGCTCTACGTTCGGCTCAAGCTCACCGAGACGCCAGCCTTCCGCGCCGCCCTCGAACAGGCGCCGCCGGAACGGGTGCCGCTCGCCACGATCTTTTCCGCGCATCTGCGCGCGACGCTGCTCGGAACGCTCGCCATGGTGGCGGCCTACGCCGTGTTCTACCTCTCGACGGTGTTCGCGCTGAGCTACGGCACCGGCACGCTCGGCTACCCGCGAAAGACCTTCCTGCTCTTCGAGTGCGTGGCGATCCTGTTCATGGCGCTGGCGATCCCGCTCTCGGGCTGGGCCGCCGACAGGTTCGGGCGCAAGCCGGTGATGCTCTCGGGGCTCGCGGTCACGGGAGCCCTCGGCGTCCTGCTCGGGCCGATGCTCGGGAGCGGCGAGCCGGCTCAAGTGCTCGGCTTCCTCTGCCTCGCACTCTTCGCCATGGGCTGGATCTTCGGGCCGATGGGCGCGCTTCTGCCCGAACTGTTCCCGACCCGCGTGCGCTACACCGGTGCCTCCGTCACCTACAATCTCGCCGGCATTCTCGGCGCGTCGGGCGCACCGTTCGCGGCGCAATGGCTCGCCGGAACCGGTGGGATCGGCCTCGTCGGCCTCTACCTCGCCACTGCGGCCGGGATCAGCTTCGCCGCGATCAGCCTCATGCCGGAAACCAGGCACGAACTCTGAAGCCGTGGCAGCGCCCGATCTCCGGCAGGGGAGGCATGTTCCAGACAACTGGATTGTGCGGGGTTTATATTGCGCGCAATCTAATTTCCCGTTACTGAGGTCCCGAGCCGAACGGATCGGCCCCGTGCCTCCCTGCTCACGAGGACCCAAACCATGACCGTCGATGTGAAGTACCGCACCACCGCCTCCGCCACCGGCGGCCGTGACGGCTCCGCCCGCACCGAGGACGGCAGCTTCCAGGTCCAGCTCTCGACCCCGAAGGAACTCGGCGGCGCGGGCGGCCCCGGCGCCAATCCCGAGCAGCTCTTCGCGGCGGGCTACTCCGCCTGCTTCATCGGTGCCCTGAAGGTCGCCGGCGGCCAGCTCAAGCTGAAGGTTCCGGCCGACACGACGGTGACCGCCACGGTCGGCATCGGCCCGCGTTCCGAGGGCGGCTTCGGCATCACCGCCGACCTCAAGGTCAGCCTGCCGGGCCTCGACCACGCCGACGCCGAGCGCCTCGTCGAGGCGGCCCACCAGATCTGCCCGTATTCCAACGCCACGCGAGGGAATGTGGATGTCGGGCTGACGGTCGCCTGAGCCTCGCGCAACGGCTGCGAAGCGTCCTCGGTCTACGGCCGGGGGCGCGCCCGTTTCACGGCCCCTCGATCGTCCGCTTCTGAACCCCGCCCTTGGCCATCTGCGGCTTCTTCGCGCTGAGGATGCGGGAGTTCACGCCGGTCCAGCCGATCTCGCCGGAGAGACGGCCGTACTCGATCTTCGGGCAGCGGTTCATGATGACCGTCACGCCCGCCGCCTCGGCTCGCGCCGCCGCCGCGTCGTCGCGCACGCCGAGCTGCATCCAGATCACTTTCGGGGGCACCGGCAGCGCCAGCGCCTCGTCGACCAGCGGCCCGGCCGCGGCCGAATTGCGAAAGATCTCGACCATGTCGACCGGCCCGGTCAGGTCGGACAGCCGCGCGATCACCGGACGGCCGAGCAGCGTCTGGCCCGCCAGCCCCGGATTGACCGGCGTCACCGTGTAGCCACGCTCGGCCAGATATTTGAAGACGATGTAGCTCGGCCGGGCCGGGTTGGCCGACGCGCCGACGAGTGCGATCGAGCGCGCTTCTTTCAGGACGGCGCGAATCTGCGCATCGGGATAGCGGTCGTGCCGGGTGGCGATGCCTTCGGGCGCGCTGTCGATCGTTGGGATCATGCCGCTCTTGTCCGCCATGCGCCGGCATGCTGCAAGGCTCAGTCATGAGCGAGACCGTGATGAGCCTGGAGGAAACCGCCGCCTTTCTGGAGCGGGATTTCCCGCAGATGAATGCAGGCGGGCGCCACTACCACCTTGAGGCGGTGGGTCCGCTCTCCGCGCAGATGCGGCTCGATTATCACGAGCGCCATCTGCGCCCCGGCGGCACGGTCTCCGGCCCATCGATGATGGCGCTGGCCGACTACGCACTCTATGCGGCGATCCTGGCCAATATCGGCCCGGTGGCGCTCGCCGTGACGACGAACCTGAGCGTCAACTTCCTGCGTCGGCCCGGCCCTGCCGCCCTCGTAGCCGAGTGCCGGCTGCTGAAGCTCGGCCGGCGCCTCGCGGTGGGCGAGGTCGCGATCCGGAGCCGGGGCGGAGAGGCTATTGTCTGCCACGCCATCGGCACCTACTCGATCCCGCCGGAGCGGTGAGACGATGGCGGCCTGTCAGCGGCTCGGCCAAAGCGACTGGGCCGGTGCCGCGACCGGCGTCGCGGGCGTCTTCGGCGGCGCGTCGGTCGAGCGGGGCTGGTTGCCGAGCGTCTCGGGCATGAACAGCAGGTAGAGCGCGAAGCCGGCCGCCGCGATCGCCGCGAGCACGAGGAAGGCCGCCGTGTAGCCCGCGCCGACGATGACCACCCCGGCGAGGGTTGCGCTCAGCGCCGCGCCGAGACCCTGGGCGGTGGCCACCGCACCCTGGGCGACGTTGAAACGACCGGTGCCGCGGGTGAGATCGGCGACGACGATCGGGAACAGCGCGCCGTAGATGCCGGCGCCGACGCCATCGAGGCACTGCACCGCGACGAGATAGAAGGGATTGTCGGAGAACGTGTAGAGGACGCCGCGCAGGGCCAGCACGCCGAAGGCGACAAGAAAGATCGGTTTGCGCCCGAAGCTGTCGGCCTTGGCGCCGACCAGCACCGCCATCGGCACCATCACGCATTGCGCCGCGACGATGCAGACCGCGATCAGCGAGGTCGCGTTGTCCTTGCCCACGACCTTGGTGAGCAATTGGCCGACGGAGGGCAGCATCGCCGCGTTGGCGAGGTGGAAGGCGGCGCAGAGAACCGCAAACAGCAACAGGCGCCGGTTGCGCAGCAGCAGGCTGAGGCCCGAGGGCTGTTCGCAGTTCCGGTCTGCCTCACAGTCGAGGCCGCGGGCGAGGTCGTCGTCGATCTCCTCGGCCGGCACCATCAGCATCGCGAGGATGGAGCAGGCGGCGAGAAGTCCCATCAGCCAGAACACCACCACGGGACCGAACACATAGGCGAGCCCACCTGCCAGCAGCGCCGAGACCGCGTTGCCGGCATGGTTGAAACCCTCGTTTCGGCCGATGCGCTTCGAGAACAATCTCGGCCCGACGATGCCGAGCGTGATCCCGGTCAGCGCGGGCGCGAAAACGGCGCCCGCCATGCTGGCCAGCGCCTGCGTGCCGGCCACCAGGGTGAAATTCGAGATCCAGGGCAGGACGAGACAACTCACGGTCACGACCACCGCCGCGGCGATCACCACGCTGCGCTTGGCGTTGGTGCGGTCGATCAGAGCGCCCGCCGGCGTCTGGGCCAGCAGCCCGGCGATGCCCGCAATCGTCATCACCAGCCCGATCGTGGCCTCGTTCCAACCCTGCTCGGGGCCGCGCACGGCGAGCAGGTAGATGGCAAGGTAGGGGCCGAGCCCGTCGCGCACGTCGGCGAGGGTGAAGTTGAGGAAATCGAGCCCGCGCAATGCACGGGGGGAAGGCTGACGCAAGACGAGATCCGTCGCGGATTGATCGAAGGATGAATCTGAATCGATGCGCATCGACAATTCGCATATCCAAAATTCACTTCCCGCAGTCGTGAGACAGTTGCGGGAGATCGGCGGCCCGAAAAAGCCGCCATCACAGTTTGAGCACTGCACGCTGCATCACGAGGACGCTGCGGACAGTCGAAAGACCGCTCAGATCACCGCGCTAAGTCGCGCTTCGAGCGTTCGTTCCTGCAAGGACTTCTTTAATCCCGGACAAGTCTTCAAATCTGCGTGTCCCGGGGATCGTCCACATTCCCAAGGCGTGCTTCGACCGTCGACGATAACCTGGCCTTAGCCATGAACCGATCGGACGTTGGCTGTGGAGGTTTCGCGTAAGCGTTGTTTAGCGCAGCGGGCCAAGACAGAGAGGTCGACGGACGAGAAAGATGCCGATGCCCACCTCCGACGGTGACCAGAGTCGGTCGAACGGAAGACGGCCGCAGCTGATCCGTCGGCTGCGGTCCGACGTGAGGCGATTCATCTGCTCCGCGCCGACCTGGATCGACCTGAGCGTCCTCGCGCCGATCGGCATGGTGGTGCTCTCGGCCATCATGCTGCTCGACCTGCGGCGCGACGCTTGGGACAAAGCCGAGCGGACCTCGAGGAACCTACTGCAGGTGATCGAGCGTGACATCGCGCGCAACGTCGAGATCATCGATCTCTCGCTCCAGGCTGCCGTAAGCAACCTTAAGTCGCCAGGACTCGCGGAGATTGATCCGACCCTCCGCCAACTCGTGCTCTTCGATCGTGCCACGACGGCGCGTGACATGGGAGTGATGCTCATCCTCAACGAGAACGGCGACAGCATCATCGACTCGAATGCCGTGCCGGCTCGGCCCCTCAACAATGCCGACCGCGGCTACTTTCGACTTCACAAGGCGCAAGCCGATCTCGGACTCCATATCAGCCCGCCGGTGACGTCGCGCCTGCTCGGCGTCCCGGTGATCGTGCTGAGCCGCCGGATCGACAAGCCCGACGGGTCCTTCGGCGGTGTGGTGCAGGCGAGCCTGAGGCTCTCCTACTTCAGCAACTTGGTCGATCAGATCGCGCTCGGCCAGGAGGGGGGCATCAACCTCTACCTCGCCGACGGCACGCGCCTGATGCGCTACCCCGCCGTGCCATCCGATTTCGGAGCCAATCTCGCCGAAACGTCGACGTTCAAGCGCTATCTCGCCGAGCGTAGCGGCAGCTTCACCGGCGTGTCCGCCCGCGACGGCATCGAGCGCTACTCCACGTTCACGCAAGTCGGGACTCTACCGCTCATCCTCAGTGTCTCGCTTGGAACCCGCGAGATCGTAGCGGAGTGGCAGGCAAAGGCGACGGTGATCGGTCTCGCGGTCCTCTTCTTGTGCGGCTTGACCGTTTCGCTCTCGCTCCTGTTCAGTCGGGAACTCGGCCGCAGGGCGACGATGCAGGCCGAGTTGGCCAAGCTCGCACGGACCGACAACCTGACCGGGCTGGCGAACCGTCGCCATTTCGAGGAGGCGTTCGAGCAGGCGTTGCGAGCGTCGGCGCGCACGGGTCGGCCGCTCTCCCTGCTCGTCATCGATGCCGATCACTTCAAGACTTACAACGACCGCTTCGGCCATGCGGTCGGGGACGCCGTCCTCAGGGGCTTGGCGGAGGCCCTCAGGCTGAGTGTGCGCCGGCCGAGCGATCTCGCCGCCCGCATCGGCGGAGAGGAGTTCGCGATCCTGTTGCCCGAAACCGACCGGGAGGGCGCGTTGCAGACCGCGACCGCGATCCACAGGGCCACGGCCGCGCTCACCCTGCCGTCCGCCGGCATCGAACCGGGCTGCGTGACCGTGAGCATCGGTCTGGCCGTGAGTTCGGCGGGCGGCGCGGCGGCGGATCTCTATCGTCGGGCCGACGCCGCGCTCTACGACGCTAAGAGCGGCGGCCGAAATCAGACCCGGTGCGCTCCCGACGAGGCGAGTGTCCGGGTGCCCGAACGAGTGAGAATCCGGCTCGCCACCTCATCCCGGCGACCCGCGCGCCGGAACCGCCGGCGCGCGGGTGAACCGAGAACGAAGCGGCGTTCAAGGACAGGGATGACGGGCGCCATCATTGCCGAGATAGGTCCCGCTCCGCGCGTCGTAGGAACGGAAGCGACGGGCACAGGCCGCGACGGTCTCGGGGTCCGGGCCGCCCTGAACCACGCCGGGCGCGGCCTGAGCCTGGGAGTTGGCGAGAGCGCCGCCGAGGATCGCGCCGGCCGCGAGACCCGCCACGCCCGCTCCGACCGCGGCTCCGACACCGGGTCCCCGGCGATAGCCTCGGCCATAGCCGTAGCGGCGAGGCCCGTAATGGCGATGGCCGTAGCGGCGGTACTGGACGTAGCCGGTCGGCAGATCGCCCCTGATCAGAGCGTCCGCTGGGCTCTGCGGTGCGGGTGCGGCCGAGGCTGGCGCAACGGCGAGCAGGCCGGCGAAGGCAGCGAGGACAAAGGTCGATTTCATCAGTGTGGCAGATCCTTGATCGTGGTTGAGCCGCGTCTCGGAGCAAGCTCGCCGGCCGGCTCGACCGGCCGGCGCTGCTGATAGAACGTGCGAGCCGCGTTCTCGCATCCGGCGGCGTGTTGTCGCCGGGGCAGGACTGGCTCTCGTTGAAGGCTCAGACGCGGACGTCAGGGACTTCGGCGCGGCCAGACACCCGCCGAGAAAAGCGGCGAAGGCACCGAGGATCAGGGCAATCGAGGCGTAGAGCGCGCCCTGGACGGCCTGCGCCGCAGTCTGAACCGTACCGCCGACGAGGTTGCCGGTTCCGCCCAGCGCCGAGACGACCGTGCTGACGGCATTGCCGACGACGCCGTTGGCCGCCGAGGTCAGCAGGGAGAAGACCACGAGGGGGGGAGACAGCCCAGGACACGCGTCCGTGCGGCCCGGCGATCCCGCGCAGGGGCCTGCCCGAGAGGCGCCCGGCGATGAGGCCGCCGATCAGAGAGGCAACGATCCCGGAGCCCACGAACCATGCCCCGGCCCCGAGCGAGAAGGTCGATGCGGTCGGGTTCTTGGCCGTGTCGAGGCTCACCGAGGCGAGGCCGGCGGCCCCGCCCGCGAGGTTGATGACGACCTGAGCCACCAGGGCCGTCGCGGCGCCGGCAAAAACGGCTCCCCAGGAGACTTGGTCGAGGGCGACGGCCTCGTGGGCGCGGGCCCGCGTGGTGCCGAGGGGCGGCGGTTCGAAACCGGAGGGATTCGTTACGCTGCTACTCCCGATCTCGGGCCGTCGGTCGTGGCCGTCAGTCTTGAGGCCGTCGGTCCCTGGCCATTCGGACGGATCGAGCCTCAGCCGCGCCCGCGCACGAGGAGGCCGAGGCCGAAGCCGATCAGGCCGGCAATGAGCAGCGAGGCGTGTGGCCACTCCACCGAGCGCTCATGCCCCTCCTGCAAGGTGCGCCGGCCGCGGTCATAGAGCTCCTCGGCTGTCTCGTAGGCCTCGTCGGCGACGTGCCGCGCGGCGTCCTTGGCCTGGCCGTAGACATTCTCCGCCCGGCCCGCGACCTCACGCAGGCGGCCCTCGGCGGAGTCGCCGTGGGAGCCGGTCAGATCGCCGAAGGCACCCTGCACCTTGCCGCCCGATTCCTGGGCGGCACCCGTGATCCTGTTCCCATCGACCATGGTCGCGATCCTCGTTGCAAAAATTCTGGTCTGGCCGTCTCTCGGCGCGGAGACTTGTTCGATATCGGCCGTCAGCTTGGCCGAGCCGCGGTGCACGAACGGATTGCGGACAATCTGGTTCCGCCGGAGTAGCCCGGATCCGCACGCACAATCGCGCCCTGGACTCACGCACATTCAACGGGCGTCGCCGGGAGAGGTGCCGCATCGGTGCGCGGTGGCGTTCAAGGACGGTTCAACCGGCGCGCCCTAGTTCTCGTGGACCGGCGCGGCGTCCCGCCGCTCGAGATGTCGGGAGATCGACATGCGTTCCTCATTTCTGCGCACCTTCACGATCTTGGTCGGCCTCGCCGCCGCACCCGCGCTGGCGCAAGCGCCGAATCCGGCCACGTCGCCGACCACCGGAAAGCCGCCCGCGGCGGCGCCTGCCACAACGCCGCCCGCGGCCGCGTCCAAGGCGGCGAAGCCGGATGCGAAGGCCGAACTCATCGACATCAACTCGGCCAGTGCCGAGGAACTCAGCCAGCTCAAGGGGATCGGCGAGGCGCGCTCCGCAGCGATCGTGAAGGGCCGCCCCTACCGGGGCAAGGACGAGCTGGTCCGTAAGAAGATCCTGCCGGAAGCGGTCTATGCCGGCATCAAGGAGCAGATCATCGCCAAACAGAAATAGCGATTCGCGTCTCCGTTACCGGGGGCGGGCCTATCGGGACGGCGCGCGCGATGCTACGCGCCGCCGGACCCGATCTTCGAGCACGCCCGAACCCGTCCATGTCCGCCGCCAATTCTCGGATCCGCCTGCATCAGGGCGACCTGCCGCCCGATTTCGCGCCCGGTGCGGCCATCGCCATCGATACCGAGACGCTCGGGCTCAACCCGCACCGCGACCGGCTCTGCGTCGTTCAGGTCTCCCGTGGCGACGGCAGTGCCGACGTCGTGCAGATCCGCCCCGGCGATCCGGTGCCCGAGCGGCTCGCGGCCGTCCTTGCCGACCCGCAGGTCGTCAAGATCTTCCACTTCGCCCGGTTCGATCTCGCCGTGCTGTTCAAGGCCTTCGGCGTGATGCCGGCGCCGGTCTACTGCACCAAGGTGGCCTCCAAGCTCGCCCGCACCTACACCGACCGCCACGGGCTCAAGGACGTGGTGCGCGAACTCGTCGGCGTCGATCTTTCCAAGCAGCAGCAATCCTCGGATTGGGGCGCCGAGGCTCTGAGCCAGGCGCAGATCGACTATGCAGCGTCCGACGTGCTCTACCTGCACGCTGCCCGTGAACGGCTCGATTCCATGCTTGCCCGCGAGGGACGGACGGAGATGGCGCGGGCCTGTTTCGACTTCCTGCCGACTCGGGCCAAGCTCGATCTGGCCGGCTGGCCGGAGGCCGACATCTTCGCCCACGCCTGAGTTGCGCGCGGCGAAGGTCTGCCACGCTTCCCCGAAGAACGGCGCGGCCGTCGATGTGACGTGAGATCGACGCCGGCAGCGATGCCGGCCGGCAACGCTCCTGCGGAAGAGTGCCGAGACGCGGCATCCGGCGCTGCATTCGGTGCGGGGGCGCACGCGGCCGACGTTGATCATTTGTCGGAGACGAGGCCATAACTTCGCCACCGCACCGGAGCATCCGGCCGGCAGGGCGCGACCGCGAACGCGCCGACCCTTCAGGAACGCGATGCAGGCGGCCGACACCATCCAGACGGAGACGGATCTCCTCGCGCTCGCCGCGAACGAGAACGCGCGTCGCAGGCGGGCGCACGGGCGGGCGCGGCGCCACAGCGCGCAGGTGCGTA
Source organism: Pseudomonadota bacterium (assembly GCA_023422485.1). Classification (GTDB taxonomy): domain Bacteria; phylum Pseudomonadota; class Alphaproteobacteria; order Rhizobiales; family Beijerinckiaceae; genus Methylobacterium. Next base: position 9,458 of record JAGTAM010000449.1, read on the forward strand.
CTCTGCGTCGGGTCATCCCCGCCGCCGCCGGCCTCGCCATGCTGGGCCTTGCGGGAATCGTGCTGTGGGGTCCGCTCTCCAGCAGCATCCCCAACGTCTCCATCGGTCCGATCAGTGTCTCGGGCACCAAGGTGACGATGGAGAGCCCGCGCCTGTCCGGCTTCCGCAAGGGAGAGCGCGGCTACGAGGTGGTCGCCGACGCCGCGCAGCAGGACGTGCGCAAGCCGAGCATCATCGAGCTGCAGGCGATGAAGGGCCACGTCGCCACGGACGACAAGGGCGGCCGTGCCTACCTCCAGGCCCAGGGCGGCGTGTTCGACTCCACCCGCGAATCGCTCAACCTCGAGAACGACATTCGTCTCTGGACCGACAAGGGCGAGGAGGTTCGCCTGTCGGTCGCCACCGTCGATTTCAAGACCGGCAGCCTGCGCTCTTCCAAGGCCGTCACCGTGACCGTCCCATCGGGCTCCATCGTTGCCGACAGCCTCGACGTGGTCGAGAGCGGCCGGGTCGTCTCCTTCGTCGGTCGCGTCCACGCCGTGTTCCACGGCGAAGAGGCCGATGACAAGGAGGCCAGTGCCAAGGTCGCCCTGCGGACGGAGCCGGAGCGCATCCACACCTCTGCGGCGGAACCCACGCGATGACGGCGCGTCTCGCCCCGGCACTCGCCGCCGGCCTCGCTATCCTCCTCGCCCTGCCTGCTGCCGCAGCGCAGGCGAGGGAAACGGTCAAGGACACCGCCAAGGAGAAATCCGCGCCGCTCGGCACCGTCGGCGGCGGCAAAGGGCCGATCAAGATCGACGCCGACCGGCTCGACGTGTTCGACAAGGAGATCAAGGCGATCTTCGCCGGCAATGGCGTGGCCGTGCAGGGCGAGAGCACGATCCGCTGCTCGGCCATGACGGTCCATTACA
>JAGTAM010000479.1 GCA_023422485.1 Pseudomonadota bacterium
GCACGGTCGTCGCCACCAAGACGACGACGCTCAAGGCCGGCGCGCAGGCCTTCGACTGGGACGGCACCTCGACCTCCGGCCTGTCGGCCGCGGCCGGAAAGTACACGATCACCGTCGATGCCCTCGACGCGACCGGCGCGAAGGTCGCCGTCGACACCAAGGTGTCGGGCGTCGTGGACGGCGTCGACCTCAGCGGCTCTGAACCGGTGCTGACGATCGGGTCGGCGCGCGTCCCGGCCTCAAGCGTCAAAACGCTTTCTGCCCCAGCATCTTGATGCATTGCAGCATCGAGGAAATCGAAATTGTCCACATCCGTTAACAACGAACGAATCGCATTCGAATGGCCAACTTCAAGAACTTTTAAGCGGACGCAAGTAGCTTCCTTCTCGACAGGTCAGTCGAGTGTAGAGCGTATCATGACCGAAACACCCCGGCCCCGCGTGAAGTATGTGATTGGGCCCGACGGCAGCCCCCTGACGATCGCCGATCTTCCCCCCGTCACCACCCGCCGCTGGGTCATCCGCCGCAAGGCCGAGGTCGTGGCCGCCGTCCGCGGCGGCCTGCTCAGCCTGGAGGAGGCCTGCCAGCGCTACACGCTGACCACCGAGGAATTTCTGAGCTGGCAGTACTCCATCGACCAGCACGGTCTGGCCGGCCTGCGCACCACGCGCATCCAGCATTACCGGCACTGAGTTTTCGCACCATCGACCCGTACGTTGCGCATGCCTGTTCGCGCAACGCATGAGGAGCCGCCTCCGGAGCACCGGGGCGGCTCTCGTCGTTTCCGGAACCGTTCGGCGGATCGCGACGGCCGCGACTTCGTGAACGGGACCACCCCGGCGTTAACGCCTCGCTAACCACGCACCGGGCAATTCTTGCCGGGCGGTCGTGCATCCCTGGCGGCCGCATCCGCTGTCCTCAGGCGTGCCGGCCCGTGAAACCCATCCTCGATCTGGTGACGAAGCTCGGGCCCGCGCGCATCGCCGCGATGGCGGCCGTGACGCTGACGCTGGTCGGCTTCTTCGCCTTCGTGATCCTGCGGGTCTCGCGGCCCGACATGGGCGTGCTGTTCTCCGACCTGTCGATGCAGGATTCCTCGGCCGTGATTCGCGAGCTCGACGCGCGCGGCATCACCTACGAGACCAAGGGCGACATGGGCCAGACCGTGCTCGCCCCCCGCGCCGACCTGGCCAAGCTTCGGATGGACTTCGCCGGCAAGGGCCTGCCGGCGCAGGGCGGCATCGGCTACGAGATCTTCGACAAGGGCGACGCCTTCTCCTCGACGAGCTTCGTCCAGAACGTGAACCACCTGCGGGCGATGGAGGGCGAGCTCGCCCGCTCGATCCGCGCCATCGGCCGGGTCCAGGCGGCCCGCGTCCACCTCGTCATCCCCGAGCGCCGCCTGTTCGAGCGCGACCGCGAGGCGCCCTCGGCCGCCATCGTCGTCAAGCTGATGGGCGACCTCGATCCGAGCCAGGTGCGGGCGATCCGGCATCTCGCGGCCTCCGCGGTCGAGGGCCTGAAGCCCGAGCGGGTCTCGATCGTCGACGAGCGCGGCCGGCTGCTGGCCGACGGCGCCCGCGGCGCGGAGAAGGACGGGGCGGGCGCCCTGGAGGAGCGGCAGACGGGCATCGAGCGGCGGATGCGCTCGCAGATCGAGGAGATCGTGGCCGGCATCGTCGGCCAGGGCCGCGCCCGGGTTCAGGTCACCGCCGAACTCGACCTCAACCGAGTCGAGAGCCGCTCGGAGAGCTTCGACCCCGAGAGCCGCGTGGTCCGCTCCACTCAGACCCGCTCCGAGAACTCCCTCACCGGCGGGACGGAGGGGCAGGCCACCATCGGCAACGAACTGCCCGGCGCCAACCAGAACCAGGCCCAGCCGCAGCAGAAGGATTCCTCGCAGAAGAACGAGGAGGTCACGAACTACGAGATCTCCCGCGTCACCAAGGTCGAGACCCTGGAGGGCGGCCGCCTCAAGCGGCTCTCGGTGGCGGTGCTGGTCGACGGCGTCTACGCCCCCGGCGCAGACGGCAAGACCGCCTACCAGCCCCGCTCCGACGCCGAGATCGCGCGCATCACCGCGCTGGTGCGCACCGCGGTCGGCTACGACAAGGCCCGCGGCGATCAGGTCGAGGTGGTCAACCTGCGCTTCGCCGAGACGCCCAGCGCTCCCGAATTCGCCGAGCCGGGCCTGATCCAGTCGTTCCTCAGCCCGAGCAAGGAGGACGTGATGCGCCTCGTGGAGCTCACGGTCCTGAGCCTGCTCACCCTGGTCGTACTGATGGCGGTGGTGCGCCCGCTCCTGCGCCGCGTGCTCGAAGCGGAGGCGCCGGTGGCGGCGCTGGCCGGCCCCGCCGGCGCGCTGGCATTGGCCGGCGCGACGGGCAGCGAGGGGCCGGTCGAGCTCGCTGTGCGCGAGAACAGCACCAACCGGTTCCTCGAATCGGCGAAGATCAACGGCCAGATCCAGGCCGAGACGGTGGAGCGCGTGGTCGACATGGTGCGGGCGAGCCCGACCGAGACCGTCGAGGTGCTCCGCAACTGGATCCACGATTCCTGATGCGCGCCGCGACCAGCCATAGCCGGGAGAGAGGAGAGGGTTCGTGTCCGCGGGCGTAAACTTCAACGCTGCCATGGAGAGCCTCGACGCCTCGAAGGCCTTCGCCGAGATGCCGGGCCCGCAGCGCGCCGCCGCGCTGCTGCTGCTGCTCGGCGAGGAGGAGGGCGCGCCGATCTGGCAGCGCCTCGACGAGGACGAGATCAAGCTCGTCAGCCACGCCATGGTGCAGCTCGGCTCGCTGGAGGCCGCCACCATCGAGCGGCTGATCGTCGATTTCGTCTCGCGTCTGTCCTCGGGCGGCGGCATCACCTCGAACTTCGAGCGCACCGAGTCGCTCCTGCTCAAGATCTTCCCGCCTGAGCAGGTCTCCTCGATCATGGCGGAGATCAAGGGTGCGAGCGGAAAGCGCGTCTGGGCGAGCCTGACCCAGATCGACCCCGAGATCCTCGCGAACTTCCTGCGCAACGAGTACCCGCAGACGGTGGCCGTCGTGCTCTCGAAGGTGCGGGCCGACTACGCCGCCAAGGTGCTCACCATCCTGCCGGAGGAGTTCGCCATCGACGTGCTCAACCGGATGCTGCGCATGGAGACGGTGCAGAAGGAGGCGCTGCGCCACATCGAGGAGACGCTGCGCACCGAGTTCGTCTCGACCATCGCCCAGACGACGCGCCGCGACGCGCACGAACTCATGGCCGAGGTGTTCAACGCCTTCGACCGGCAGACCGAGACCCGCTTCCTTGCGGCGATCGATCAGGCCAACCGCGGCTCGGCCAAGAAGATCCGCCAGCTGATGTTCACCTTCGAGGATCTGCTGAAGCTCGATCCGGGCTCGGTCCAGACCCTGATGCGCAAGGTCGACAACGACACGCTGTGCCGGGCCCTCAAGGGCGCCGACGAGCGGGTGCGCGCCTTCTTCATGCGCCAGATGTCGACCCGCGCAGCCAAGAACCTCACCGACGAGATGGGCTCGATGGGGCCGATCCGCCTCAAGGAGGTCGATGAGGCGCAGGCCAAGATGACGGAACTCGCGAAAGAGCTGGCCGAGAAGGGCGAGATCATGATCGCCAAGAACGGCGGCGAGGAGGAGTTGGTCTATTGAGCGCGCGCGCCTCCCGCCCCTTCCTGTTCGACACCGATTTCGGCCGCCCGCGCGGGCCCTCCGCCGCCGATGCGGAGACCGCCGCCCGGACCGAGGCCGAGCGCGCGGCGCTGGAGGCGGCGGCCTATGCCCGCGGCCTTCAGGAC